>CAZESW010000210.1:0-3363 GCA_964514795.1 uncultured Alistipes sp. | reverse complement strand
CGAACACCTTCGCGCCGTTGATACGCGGAGTCGCGGCAGGTTTCGGAGTCAGAATATATGCCGAGAGGTCGGGCACTTCGGCGGCATTTTGCGGTTCGGCGGTCTGTTGGGCTGCACAAGGCATCGCCCCCGCCAGATATGCGCACACGAGCAGTGCGCATGCTTTACGGATAGTGGTTTTGTTCATTTTAAGGTCGTTTTTTGCGTCGGACGAAACATTCGTACGCCGTCGATGCAAATTTAACACATTATATTCACATCCGGCACTCTGCGCCGCAAAAATCGGGCGGGGAGAGAAAATTTCCCTCCCCGTCCATCGATGCCGCGAACCTAAGCAGACGCTATATCCGCAATCGTGCGGTATTATTCTGCCGTTTCGGAACAATCGTTCGTGCCTTATTCATCGTCCTCGCACATCATTTCCAGTACTTTTAAGGCTCTCTCGTTTCCCTGCTCTGCCGATTTGAGTAGCCATTCTGCGGCTTTGGAATGATCCTGCTCGACGCCTTTGCCCAAATAATACATGGTTCCTATCATCGATTGGGCTTCGTTGTCCCCCTGTTCCGCAGCCAAGAGAAACCATTTCGCAGCTTCGGCATAATCCTGCCCGACGCCTTCGCCAAAATAATACAGGCTTCCCAGTCTGCATTGGGCATCGGAATTCATCTGCACCGCCGCTTTGAAGAACCATTTCAAGGCTTCCTCGATGTTCGGCGCAACACTTTCGCCGAATTGATACATACATCCCAAATTAAACTGGGCTTTCGCATTTCCCTGCTCCGCTGCTTTGCCATACCACTTAAAAGCCTCCGCATAGTTCTGTTCCACGCCGTTGCCGTTATCATAGCACCAGCCCAAATTCTTTTGGGCTTTAGCATGTCCCTGTTCTGCCGCTTTGCGATACCACTCGACGGCTTCCGCATAGTCCTGTTCTACTCCGTTGCCGTCGCAATAACAGTCGCCCAACAGGTTTTGTGCATCCGCATCTCCCTGCCCGGCGACTTTGAGCAGCCATTGAGCGGCTTCGGCGTAGTTCTCCGTACAGTAAGCATGCAGTCCCAACTCGAAATCAGATTTGTCCATAAATTTTGTATTTTAAGATTAATAATTTTCCCCATCTGCAAGGCATACAGAAATGCTCGGTGCAACCGGTCGCCCCACAAATATAACAAATTATATTCACATTCTGCACTCTGCGCCGTAAAAATCTGGCGGCAGGAGTGCATTTTCCCGCCCCGCCCGAAATCGGAATATCGCGCTACAAGCCGAACAGCGAATTGTAAATTTCCCCGACAAGTCGGCTGCCTAATGCGAACGAAACATAGAAAACCGCCATTATACCCGCGACAATCGCCGCCAGTACCATATCGTCGGCGAGCATCACGAACACGGCGGCAAACATCGCCACTGTGGCGACAATCCAGAATATCGCCCATCTCAACGACGCGGAATCGACACCGCAGCTGAGACGCCATTTTCTGAACCGCGAACCGGTTTTGTAACCGAAAAACGGAAACAGCGTCAGAAACAGCGAACCCCACAGCCATCCGATATTGTTTTTCGCCAGCAGAAAATTGCCGTAATGCGTCAATTCTATATCTACCGTCTCCAATACCCTGTCGGCGAAACCGTCGTCTTTCACGGAAGATACCCGAATTATAAAAGCTGTCTTGCTTCTCATCGTAAACATTTCTTTAATATATATACTGTCCGTATCTCGATACTCACGCACCGCCGAGTGGCGCAGAAGATTATAGAACGGCGCATATTCGAGGTCCCTGACCAGTTCGGCTCCGGCAGGAAGTTCCGACATGGATTTCACCGTTCCCCGAAATTTACACACATTGCCGTCGCCCGCTTTCATGCCATACACGGATATTCCGTGTTCTTCGTTAAAAGCGTAAAACAGTCTGTCGTTTTTTCCGTCTTCGACCAACTCCATATTGTCGGGAACGACAATCGAGAACCTAAATTCGCGGTTCGTGTATCTCGCGGCTTCGGCAGCGAATGCACAGACAGAAAGTATCAGAATAAGCGATATTCGTCTAATCATCGTTGCCACCTCCGAATAAACCGAATACCGACCTTATCAAGAATCCGAATATCTGTCCTATAATACTCGTTGAGTCGGATTTCACATATTTCAGCGAATAATCATCGTTCAGATAATTCATGGCATCCTTGTTTCCCGCTTTCGCCGCCTTTACGAGATACTCCCGTGCTTTAACTTTATCCTTTTTAACACCCCGACCGTAGAGATAACTAACTCCGAGCCCCAACGCATCATTCGACGAACGGAACAGACGGAAACTCTCATTGTAATCCTGCTTTACTCCATATCCGTTAAAATACATAATTCCCAAGTCGGATTGGGCATCCGCATACCCCTGCTCAGCTGCTTTGCGATACCACTTTACGGCTGCGACATAATCTTTCGAAACGCCTCTGCCATGATAATACATACTTCCCAAATTGTATTGAGATATCGCATACCCCAACTCCGCTGCTTTGCGATACCACTTTACTGCTTCGACATAATCTTTTGGAACTCCTGTGCCATTTCGATATATACATCCCAAATTATTTTGAGCCTCAACATTCCATTGCTCGGCAGCTTTGCGATACCATTTTACTGCTTCAATACCATTTTGGGGGACACCGTCTCCAAAGTAATACAGATCTCCCAAAAGACCGTAGGCAACGCTGACACCTTGTTCCGCAGCTTTACGACACCATTTTATAGCTTCTGCACAATCTTTTTTAGGTATTCCTAAACCTTCTTTATACATCCTACCCAAATTGCATTGAGCATTCGCATTCCCCTGTTCGGCAGATTTGCGATACCATTTTACCGCTTCGACATAATCTTGCGGAATGCCTGTGCCGAATTGATACATACAACCTAAACAAAATTGTGCATCCGCATTACCCAGTTCAGCAGCCGACTTAAACAAAGAAATTGCAGAAGCATAATCCTTATCATTATAAGCCTGCATTCCCAAATCGAAATAAGATTTTTCCATAGATTTTGTATTTTAAGGTTAATAAATGTTCCTCGCTGCAAGACACAAAGAAAGCGCGGACTGACTACATCATCCGTTAATGAGGTCTTGGCGTACCCGGAAAAGGAGATATTGTAGATGTCCACGCCGAAAAACAGCGAAGACACCAACTTTATCGCTTCCCTTTCCTAAAAACCGCCAAGTTCCATTAACAAGGGAATAAAGCCGATGCGCTTTATCTATGTCGTATGTATGCGAGCCCAACGGTCGCGAATGCAAATATAACTATTTTTCCGATGCGGAGCACGGGAATTGCAAATATTCACTAACTTTGCGGAAATCAATTTTGAAAACGGTATGA
>CAZESW010000209.1:2247-3379 GCA_964514795.1 uncultured Alistipes sp. | reverse complement strand
AGAGTGAAGCCGTGCCAGTCGTGGTGGATGCGGACACCCGATTGGAGCCATACGATTTCGGGTGCGGAGGATGCGGTGATTCGCCCTATCGGATAGATTTTTTCGCTGCCGCATTCACCGCGGAGCCGTCCGCAGAAACGCAAAACAATATTTTAGACAAAAAAAACATACTGCGACATCGTAATTCTGAGATAATTCGATATATTTGTAGCGACATTGCCGGATAGGCAGTGTGCAGATGGCATTTAGGCTATTGTTTTGTAAAGTAAAACGACCAATTTTATACTGCAAACAAACAATAGACACATTGTAAGTCTGCGCCTTTTGGCGTGGATTGTGTTTATGTTTGCATGGGTGCTTGGTCGTACCTTCTTTACAATGAACGCATCCACGTTTTTCTTTTTTGAGTTAAACGGTTGCCCTCTCGCAACAACGGCATTCATGAAAATGCAGAATATATGTTTAACTTAAACCACAAAGAACAATGAAGAAATTACTTATTTTCGCAGTCATCGCAACGGTTGCCGCATCGTGCGTTCCGCAGCGCATGATCTATCGCGAATCTTCGGGTCGCAACATCGAGCCTGCACAGAGTGCGGTCGTTACGCCGATTATCGCCGATCTCGAACTCGTTTCCGACACGAAGCAGACGCATGTGGAGAACACGGGCTGCGAAGTAACCCCAACCGTCGTCGCGCAGATCGAGAATTACAAAAACATGGCTCTGCTGAATGCCGCCAAGAAGTACGATGCCGACACGATGGTCGCAGCAATTATCAATGTAGACACCGATGCCGACGGAAAACTCGTAATCATCGTAACCGGCTACCCTGCCCGTTACGTCAATTTCCGCACGATGACCGAGAAGGATGCGTGGATATCGAACGTGAATGCCGACCGCAAAGTCCCGATCATCGAGACATCGAAAAATACGACCGAAAAGAAATCCGGATTTTTGGGTCTGTTCTGATTATGAAACGCTTTTTATCGATAGCGGTGCTTGCCTTTGCAGTCGTGCAGGCATCGACGGCGCAGATCATAACCTCCAAAAGCATAACCCGTACCGACAGGGCAGGAATCGAACTCAAAAAGGGTTACCGCGGATTCGTGGAGATAGGAGGATCTATCTATG
>CAZESW010000209.1:0-2147 GCA_964514795.1 uncultured Alistipes sp. | reverse complement strand
TCAGAACCTATTTCACCCGAACCGCATTCAAACCTTTCGCGGAGTTGCGACTCGGTTACGAAATAAGATGCAGCAAGCCAGCGACGGTTTCATGGGATTGCTATTATGATGAGTACGAACTTTACGAAGAAAAATATCAGAAATATCTAAAAAGCGGTTTGCATTTCGGCATTGGTGCAGGCGTCGAATACAAAAGATTCTCGTTGAAAATAATGTATCGTCTTCATAGATGCCAAATAGCGAAAATCAGCCTCAGAAATCACGAGCTTTCTGAGTCTTATAGTCATACGAAAAATATACATCTTCTGTCGTTTACTCTCGGTGTGAACTTCTGATGCACCAATCTATTTACAGTTGTCCCCGAAACCTGTTGAGTTTCGGGGATGATTTTCGGAGAAGAGGTCGTTAAGTGCCGGTTATTTAAGACCGTGCGGGCGACAGCGTCCGACTGCGCGTCCTTACTCGCCCACAAAAAATCAGAAATGCGTGAATCCGTGCCAGTCGGGGTGGATGCGGACACCCGATTGTAGCCATACGATTTCGGGAGTGGAGGATGCGACGATTCGCCCTATCGGATAGATTTCGCTGCCGAATTCGCGGCGGAACCGTTCGGCTATGTCGTCGGCATGTTCGGGTGCAACCGTGAACAGCAGTTTGTAGTCTTCGCCGCCGCAGAGTGCGTTTTCGAGCGTCGTGTCGGTCGGAATCATGCCGGTTTCTATCTCCGCACCGACTCCCGACGCTTCGAGAATGTGCAAAAGGTCGGATGCCGTGCCGTCCGAAATGTCCATCATAGCATGGACGCACTCCTGACAGCCGAGCCACTGTCCCTCCTCGACCTGTGCCACCGGATTGCGGTGCACAACGGCATCGGGCGTCGAAAGATTGCCGGCGAGTATGTCCCGCAGGCCTGCCGCCGAAGCCCCGAGCCGTCCGCCGACCATGATTATATCGCCGGCACGTGCATCACGGCGGCGTTTTATGTTGCATGTCGGTATGCGGCCTATCGCGGTAACGTTCACAGAGATACGCTCCTCGGCAATCGTCGTGTCGCCGCCGATGAGAGCCACACCGAAACGCTCGGACACGTCACGGTAACCGCGCACGAACTCCTGCGCCCATTCATCCGCTGCGTCGGCGGTAACTCCGAGCGAAAGAAGCGTAGCGACAGGTTTGCCGCCCATCGCCGCGATGTCGCTCAGATTCACCATAAGCGATTTCGCCCCTATTTCGTATGGAGAGGCTGCATGGCGCAGAAAGTGGATGCCCTCGCCCAGCATGTCG
This sequence comes from uncultured Alistipes sp., assembly GCA_964514795.1. Taxonomy (GTDB): domain Bacteria; phylum Bacteroidota; class Bacteroidia; order Bacteroidales; family Rikenellaceae; genus Alistipes. The sequence goes on along the minus strand of CAZESW010000209.1, from coordinate 863 downwards.
GCGGTAAAGAGCAGCGATTCGGAATCGCTCACGGGATATACGGCGCAGTCGTCGCCTATACCCTCGAAGCCGTTGTCGGGAACGGAGGCGAAGGCTCTGCTGACGGACTCTATGAAACCGAACTCGGACATATTATTTCTCGATGATATATACCTGCTCGTTGCGGCGCTGCATGTGGAAATTCTCGCGGGCGTACTGTTCGAGATACTCGTCGTATTTCAGGCGCTCGATAAGCGTACTGTCCTCGGCGATACTCTGCAAATAACGCTCCTTGGTGTTGTTCAGACGATGGATTTCGGCATAGGTGCGAATAATCGTCAGGCAGGTGCGGCCGATGATGAACAGAGTGAAGACGATGACGGTCGCCGTGAGCAACCGCCAGATATTGGGTGCAATCTTCTCTTTCAGGAACTTCTTCATCGTCCGCAGGTATTTTAAGGTATCCGCATGAACTTATGGCTCTGTATCGAGATGTTCCATTGCGGATGGGCCTTGGCATATTCGACTATCGACGGCATCATCCGCTCCGAAACGCTCCACTCGGGTTGGAGATAGAGCATACACTCGGCACCGACTTTGGCGGCGTTCCGTTCCGCCCATTCGAAATCTGCTTCGCTCTCGATAATCACTTTCAGTTCGTCGGCTCGGGCGAACGCCTCCTCCAAAGGCGGCTGTTTACGCTTCGGCGACAGACACACCCAGTCGAATACGCCGCTGAACGGATGCGAACCCGACGTTTCGAGGAATATTTTCAGCCCCCGTTCGCGCAGTTTCTCCGTCAGCGCACCGAGCGGATACATGAGCGGTTCACCGCCCGTGATGACTCTCGACTGTGCGGCGAATGATACGGCTCGTTCGACAAC
>CAZESW010000208.1:0-3408 GCA_964514795.1 uncultured Alistipes sp. | reverse complement strand
TGAACTCGGTGAACGACATGCCGTCGCCCTCGCCGTTGAAGCGCTTCTTGACCGAGTCTTTCGCCATCATGTAGTTGACGGTGATGAGTTTGCCGATGTCGCGGGCGAAATCGAGGAACAGATAGTCCTTCATCCAGTCGTAGTTGTTCACGAGCAGTGCCGCATTCTCGGCGTCGGAGTCGAAATCGATGAGTTTCGCCAGCTGGCGCTTGATTGCCTCCTGGTTGTGACGCAGCGCCGCCTCGTCGAGCAGGTTGCGCTCCTGCGACTTGCCGCTCGGGTCGCCAATCATTCCCGTTGCGCCGCCGACCAGGGCGATAGGGCGGTGTCCGCACATTTGCAGGTGTTTGAGAATCATCACTCCCACGAGGTGTCCTATGTGAAGCGAATCGGCTGTCGGGTCGATGCCCAGATAGGCCGTCGTCATCTCTTTCTCCAATTGCTCCTCGGCTCCCGGCATAATCGTGTGTATCATGCCTCGCCACTGCAACTCTTCAACAAAATTCTTTCTTGCCATTTTTTATCTTTATTTATTTTTTGTCTTGCGAATTATATCTGTCCATTTCGTCATCCTGAGCGGAGCGAAGGATCTGTCCCTTGGATTTTCAGCTGCGCTTGGAATGACGTTGTTGTCAATTTTATTCCACGTCGAGGTCGAGTGCCTTTTTCAGCTCCTCGAACATCGGCGTGCGGCTCTCTATGTGGCGCAGACGGTCTTCGAGCCTCACGGGCCGCAGATTCATCTTTACCTCGCGCACCTCTATGTCCAGTTCCAGCGCGCCTTCGACTCCCGCTGCCAGCGCTATCGTGTCGAGTATCTCGGTTCGCGCCAAATGGAGTTCGTCCCTCAGAGCCTGCGTAGGGACGACCAGTTTTATCCTGTTGCCCGAAAATGCGATTTTCTCGAACGCCACGATGAATCGCGGCCGCAGTTCGCATGTCCGTTTCACGATTTCGTCTTTCGCCGCCGTCAGTTTCTCCTCGCTTCGCGGGTCTACCTTTACCTCTCCCGTCGCGGCGTCCGTCATGTCGCTGTTCGCCACGCGGTTCAGCAGCGAGGCGAGCGACCCGCCGGGGAGCAGCGATGTGCTGCCGCCGGTCGGTGCGGTACGGGCCGTCGGCTGCGGTGCAGGAGCAGGAGCGGCTTGCCGGGCGGGTGCCGGTGTCGGCGGAACGGGCTGTTGAACCTGCGGCTGTGCGCTCTGCGTCGGCTGTTGAGGCTGAACGGATGCCGCCGCGGCAGTTTGTGCCGGTGCCGGCCTCGGTGTTGCGGCAGCGGTCTGATTCTGTGCCGGTTGCTGCGGTCGTGCGCTGCCCGAAATGTCCGGCAGCGGGTACGACGGCTCGGCTGCGAGGTTCAGTCCGCTATTTTTTTTTTGACCGAGTGCGGCTATCTTCATCAGGGTGAGTTCGACGAGCAGACGCTGGTTCGAAGCCGTCCGGATGCGTCCGTCGGCGTCCGAGAGCAGCGATATGGCTCCGAACAGAAAATTGATGTCACAGTGCTCCGCCTGGGAGCGGTATCGCTCCATGAGCGTTCCCGTGAATTCGATAAGCGATACGGCAGGACCCTTTGCGACGAGCAGGTCGCGCAGATGCTGGTTCATGCCCGCCATGAACGTCTGCCCCGAGAATCCCTTGCCGAGCACGGAGTCGAATTCGAGCAGCGCATTGACGTAGTCGCCCTGCAATAGCAGGTCGGTGAATCGGAAATAGGTGTCGTAGTCGAGGACGTTGAGCGTCTGCGCCACCGAGCGGTAGTCGAGCGTCGTGCCGCAGAACGAAACCGCCTTGTCGAACATCGACAGTGCGTCGCGCATACCTCCGTCCGCCTTCTGCGCGATAAGGTTGAGCGACTCCTCGTCCGCCGTAACGTTCTCGTTCGAAGCGATATATTTGAGATACTCCACCGCATCTTCGACGCGGATACGGTTGAAGTCGTATATCTGACAGCGCGACAGGATGGTCGGGATGATTTTGTGCTTTTCGGTCGTCGCGAGGATGAAAATCGCATGCTGCGGCGGCTCTTCGAGCGTTTTCAGGAATGCGTTGAACGCGGCCTGCGAGAGCATGTGAACCTCGTCGATGATGAACACCGAATATTTGCCAATCTGCGGAATCACCCGCACCTGCTCTATCAGATTGCGGATGTCCTCCACGGAGTTGTTCGATGCGGCATCCAGTTCGTGGATGTTGAGCGACCGACCCTCGTTGAACGAACGGCAGGAGTCGCACTCGTTGCACGCCTCCGCTCCGACGGGATGCAGGCAGTTGATGGCCTTCGCGAATATGCGGGCGCAAGTGGTTTTGCCTACTCCGCGCGGTCCGCAAAAGAGATAGGCATGCGCCAGCTGGTCGCGCTCGATTGCATTTTTCAGCGTCGAGGTGATGTGTTTCTGTCCCACGACGCTTGCGAATGTCGCCGGACGGTATTTTCGTGCCGATACTACGAACTTCTCCATAATCATTGCAAAGGTAGTCGATTTTTCGATAAAAGCGAAACAAACGTCCGCCGTTTTGGCTGTCGCACCGAGATTTTTGTGCCATTCTGTCGCGAAAGAGTCAGCCGGCGGTGCCAAACGGTGCCAAAACGCGACAATACGTCAGCCGCCCGGCGATTGGCAAAGGTTTTGAATCGTTCCGGTGCGTATGCCGCCGACGGGGCGGCCCGTAACGAAAAACGAAAACGCAAAAATTATAGACCATGAACATCAATTCATTAACCATCAAAGCTCAGGAAGCGTTGCAGAGTGCATTCTCGCTCGCCCGCGACAACGGACAGCAGGGCGTCGAACCGCTGCACATCCTGAGCGCGATTGTCGCCGGGGACGATTCGCTCGGCGCATTTCTTCTGGGGCGTGTCGGCGTCAATGTCCGTTCGCTGCGGTCGGAGGTCGGCTCAGCCGTAGCACAGCTGCCGAGGGTTTCGGGCGGCGACGGCGGGCAGTTCTTCTCGAACGACTCCTCGCGCGTGATTCAGCGGGCGGTCGATTTCACTAAGACCTTCAACGACAAATACGCTTCGGTCGAGCATCTTCTGCTCGCGCTCGTCGCCGAACGGGGTACGGCGGCGGATATTCTCAAACGCGGCGGAGCGACCGAAAAGGAACTCGTCGAGGCTGTCCGCCAGTTCCGCAAGGGTGCGACCGTCGATTCGCAGACGGCGACGCAGGAGTTCGATTCATTGGGTAAATACGCGATTAACCTCAACGAACAGGCTCGTGCCGGAAAACTCGACCCCGTAATCGGCCGCGACGAGGAGATTCGCCGCGTATTGCAGATTCTGTCGCGACGGACGAAGAACAACCCTATACTGGTCGGCGAAGCGGGTGTCGGCAAGACGGCCATCGCCGAGGGCATCGCCCACCGAATCGTGGACGGCGACGTTCCGGAGAATCTGAAATCGAA
>CAZESW010000207.1:0-3410 GCA_964514795.1 uncultured Alistipes sp. | reverse complement strand
TGCTCGGCAATCATTCGGTCGGCGACCTCGTTGGTTATGTATTCGTCCTTGCAGCCGAGGATGAAGAGTTGCGGTTTGCCGCATTCGCGCAGCATCGCATTCTGGTCTTTGCGTCCTATCATTCCGTTCAGCAGCGCGACGATGCCGCCGTCTTCGGTCATGTGGACGATTTCGGCGAGGTCGTCGATGTGCGGCTGCATCCGCCGGCGGTTGTCGGCTGCGAAACCGGCCGCAGGGGCTACACGCGCCAGCAGCTCCTTCTTGCCCGAACGGACGAGCGAAATCTCGCGTTCGCGGTTCTTGCGCTTCTCGTCGCTGTCGGCATTCGGCGTCGAACTGAGCAGCACCACGCCGTCAGTCATCTGCGGATGCCGTTCGCAGAATGCGAGCGCGATATATCCGCCCATCGAGTGCCCGACGACGAATGCGTGTCCGATGCCGAGCGCATCGAGTGCCGCCGCGAGCGTGTCGGCGAGATAGTCCATCGAGTGTACGTCGCCCTTTACCTCCGAGATGCCGTGTCCCGGAATGTCGAGCGTCACCACGCGGACGCTCTTGTAGAGCAGCGGCACGAACTCTTCCCAAACGAGCATGTTTTCGAGATAGCCGTGCAGCAGCACGACCGTACGTTCGCCTTTCTCCGAGTCGCATACGTGCAGTGCCGTATCGCCCGCCATTATGAATTTTTCAGTCATTTTTCCGTTTTTGAACTTTTTGAGGTGTAAATTTATGGATTATTATCCGATTATTTGTATTTTTGAACGATTATATGCTTTTCGGTATGGAAATCGGCTTCATAAAGTGCCACGGCTCGGGCAACGGATTCGTGATGACGGACTCCGTCGCCTGCGACATGTCGGGCATCGCGCTCGATGCGCTTTCGGTGAGCGCGTGCGATCGCAGCACGGGCATAGGCGCAGACGGACTGCTCGTTCTCGTCCGCAATGGGGAGGGCGTCTACGGTATGCGCATGTTCAATCCCGACGGCTCGGAGGCGGAAATGTGCGGCAACGGCATCCGCTGTGTCGCCCGTCTTGCCTCGGATTATGTCGGCTGCGGCGAATTCGTCCTTACGTCGGGCGGCAGGGAATACCTCATCACTCGCCGCGAGGATATGTGGCGGTCGGTTCCGACGTTCGGAGTGCGGATTCCGGTGCGGCTGTGGAGCGACGATTTCACGATGCACCGCGAGGGTGAGGAGTTTCTCTCGCGACAGATTCCCGAACTCGATTCCGGGTTGAGATTTACGGCGGTGAACGTCGGCAATCCGCATATCGCAGCCGAGGTGAAGCATATCGATTACGACCTGCTCCGACGACTCGGCGAGAGGGTGCAGGAACTGCCGCATATTTTCCCGCACGGAGTGAATGTCAGTCTGGTTGAGGTGCGCGGACGCAACAGAATCTTCGTCGCCACCTACGAACGGGGTGCGGGCATTACGCCGTCGTGCGGTACGGCGATGACGTCGAGCGCAACGGCGATGGCTTTGGCGGGCCGGTGCGGTTTCGGCGAAAACATCGACGTTCTCAACCGCGGAGGTGCCGTCCGGTGCGTCTGCTCGCGCGAAGGCGGGCTGAATACGACGCTTATCGGAAATGCGACATACGAAAGCAAAGGACGGATTGAAATTTGCGGTGACGGCTTCCGGTTCGTTACCGACGAGGTGTGCTGCGGCGAAAAGGCGGCATACGACGACTTTTTGAAGACCCTGAAAACGGAGATATGATGAACGGAAAGACCCTGTTGCGCGTGCTGGCAATCGTTGCGGCGAGTATCGTATGCTCGTCGTGCAACGTTACGCGACGGCTGCCGCAGGGGTCGTATCTGTTGCAGAAGGTGAAAATCGAGGACGACAAGTCGGTGCCGCGCAAGGAGCGGATAGATGCCGACGAGGTGCGCAAGTATATCCGCCAGCGTCCGAACAAGCATTTTCTGGGGACGAATTTTTACGTCTGGGTCTACAATCTGGCGAATCCCGACAAGGAGAACTGGTGGAACAATTTCAAACGCAAGATAGGCGAGGAACCGGTTCTGCTCGACATGCCGCAGACCGAGAAGTCGGCGGAGAATCTGAAAATATATCTCGATTCGCGCGGATATTTCGCATCGAAGGTGTCTTACGACGTCGATACTACCTATCGGCGCAAAAGGGCGAAGGTCACGTATTCGCTGAAACAGAACCGGGCGTACCGCATCGACAGTATCTCCTATGTGTTCCGCGACCGTTTTCTCGAACCGATTCTGCTGCCCGACACGGTCAATACGCTGCTGCATGTCGGTGATATTTTCGACATTTCGGTGCTCGACCGCGAGCGCGAACGTATCGCGGGATTCCTCAAAGACCGCGGCTACTACGGCTTCTCGGTGAACAACATAGAGTATATCGCCGATACGCTGACCCGCAGCAACAAAGTGGGAGTGAAGGTCGTCATCAAACAGAATCTCGCCGGCTACGACAACCGGGGCAGGGCGATTTACGACAACAATGCCGTCTACCGTCTGCGCAATATAAACATAGTGCCTGACTACAATGCCTCCGAAGCGCGATTGCAGGGCAACCGCTACTACGACAATTTCGACACGGTTTCGTATCGCGGTCTGAACGTCATGTTCGAGGGCCGTCGCCCGAATATCCGTGCGCGGGTGCTGCGTCCGGCGATTCCGATGTACCCCAACTTCATCTACGACTATTCGCAGGTTTCGCGTGCGTACTCCAACCTGATGCAGATGGGCTATTTCAAGAGTGCCCGCATCGTGTTCGAGGAGCTGCCCGACACGTCGGCGCAGCGAAGCTATCTGACCTATGTCGGCGGCGACATGTCGAAATCCGACTCCACGCGGGTGAACTATACGCGCGAGGGCTACGTCGATTGCAACATTCTCTGTACGCCGGCACTCAAACAGAGCGTCAAGGTCGAACTCGAAGGCTCGACGACGTCGAGTTTCTACGGTGTGAAGGCATCGCTGGGTTATCAGAACCGAAATATATTCCGCGGGGCAGAGATGCTCGAACTCGTCGGCACGGTCGGCTACGAATACATGAAGGCTCCGAAGTCGTCGCGACGCAATGCTATGGAATTCGGTCTGTCGGCGGGCCTGTCGTTCCCGCGGTTCCTGATATTCCCCGTTTCGCCGCTGAGCCGCATTCTCGCGCCACGCACCCAGTTCGAAATCTCGTACAACTATCAGAACCGCCCGTATTACCGCCGCGATTTGTCGAGTATCGTGTGGTCGTACTCGTGGCGCAACATGAACCATTCATCGTTCGTAGTCCGGCCGATAAACATCAACTGGGTGAATGTCGGCTACATCAACGACGACTATTTCAACTCGTTGCAGAACGAGTATCTGAAACACAGCTACGAATCGCAGCTGATTTTCGGCATCTCGGGCTCGTATCTCTACAACAA
>CAZESW010000206.1:0-3436 GCA_964514795.1 uncultured Alistipes sp. | reverse complement strand
CCGGTGTTGGCGTTCACGAGGGTGAAGGTCTTGCACTTGCCGCTCTTGCACTTAACCTCTACGAGCAGTTGAAGCTCGCACTTCTGCATTGCCGGCTGGTAAGCGAACTCGACGTGACGGTTGATGGTCATCTTCTCGCCGTTCTTAACTACGATACCGTTGCTCATAGCCTTTTCGCCTTGCAACAGAACGGTTTCGCCTGCTACCATGCCGCCCTCGAACGAGATAACCGGCGTAACTTTCAGCGAAGCCTTCTTGTCGAAGTATTTTGCAGGAACTTCCGCTTTGATGTCTACGGCGATTTTGCCGTTGTTGAGCGTCAATACTTCCGGCGCAGCCGAAACTTTGATTGCCGATGGGTCTTTCGCCATCTTCTTGAAGCAATCGCAGCCCGTCAGCACCAGAGCGGCAGCTGCGAGCAGTGTTGTCATCTTAAATAAGTTTTTCATAACTCGGATTTTATAAAGTTTGTAACTGATTCAATGTTTATTGCACCCATTGCATTCCCGAAAGAATGCTTTATTATACAAAGGTATAATATTTTTTTCGGAATAGCAAAAAAAAGAGAGATTAAGGACCTTAAAGTCTTTAAGGTCCCTAAGGACACTAACGACCTTATGGAAAACCTTCCTGCCGACCTTAAAGGCGGCGGTTTATCCGCCGCCGCGACCTTAAAGCCGACGACATTTGTCGTCGGCGCGACTTTAAAGACCTTAAAACTCCCCGGCACTTCCCGACCCCCCCCCACGCAAAAAAACGGGGCAGACCGAAAAGTCTGCCCCGTCGTTATCAATATCCCGTTAGAGATTAGCGGTCGTTGCGCGGTTTGCGGTCGCGACGCTCGCCACGGTCGCCTCTGTCGCCGCGACGGTCGTTGCCGCGTCCCTCGCGCGGTTTGCGCTCAGGCTCTACCCAACCCTCCGGCTTAGGCAGCAGTGCCTTGTGCGAGAGTTTGAGTTTGCCCGTCTTGGCATCCAGACCGATGAGTTTCACCTCGATGATGTCGCCCTCGTTCAGTCCGGTCTCCTCCATGGTCTCGAAACGCTTGTAGTCGATTTCCGAGATGTGGAGCAGAGCCTCCTTGCCCGGCATAATCTCGACGAATGCGCCGAATGCCACGATGGACTTGATAGGGCCTGAATATGTCTCGCCGACCTCCGGAACTGCGACGATAGCCTTGATGCGTGCCAGTGCTCCGTCGATAGACTCCTTGTTCTCGCCGAATACGTCCACCAGTCCGACCTCGTCGTTCTCGGTGATGGTAATCGTCGTGCCGGTGAGCTTCTGAATCTCCTGGATAACCTTTCCGCCCGGGCCGATAACCGCTCCGATGAAGTCCTTCGGAATGGTAATCTGCTCGATGCGCGGAACGAACGGCTTGTAGTCCTCACGCGGCTCGGCGATGCAGTCGGTCAGCTTGCCGAGGATGTGCATACGGCCTACGCGAGCCTGCTCCAAAGCCTTCGCCAGAACCTCGTACGAGAGTCCGTCCACCTTGATATCCATCTGGGTTGCGGTGATACCGTCTTTCGTACCCGTAACCTTGAAGTCCATGTCGCCGAGGTGGTCTTCGTCGCCGAGGATGTCGGACAGCACTGCCCAGCGTCCCGTCGCGCTGTCGGAGATAAGACCCATCGCGATACCCGAAACCGGCTTCTTAATCTTCACACCGGCATCCATCAGCGCGAGCGTACCTGCGCAGACGGTAGCCATCGAGGACGAACCGTTGGATTCGAGGATGTCCGAAACGACGCGAACGGCATACGGATTCTCCTCACCCAGCGGAATCATCGGTTTGAGGGCGCGCCATGCGAGGTGGCCGTGACCGATTTCGCGGCGGCTGAGTCCGCGTGCGGCCTTCGCCTCACCCGTCGAGAACGGAGGGAAGTTATAGTGAAGCACGAACTGCTCCGAACCCTGACGGAGAACCTCGTCGTACATCTTTTCGTCGAGTTTGGTACCGAGCGTAACGGTCGAGAGCGACTGGGTCTCGCCACGGGTGAAGATTGCCGAACCGTGAGCGCAAGGGAGATAACCCACCTCGCACCAAATCGGGCGAATCTCGTCGGTGCGGCGTCCGTCCAGACGCTTGCCCTCGTCGAGAATCATGTTGCGCATCGCCTTCTTCTGCACGTCGTCGTGGAAATACTTGTGGATGAGCGGTGCCTTCTCGACCAGCTCCTCCTCGGTGAAGCGCGATGCGAACTCGGCTTCGAGAGCGTCGAACGCTTCGCTGCGCTCGTGCTTCATCGTACCGCTCGTCGCGATAGCGTATGCCTTGTCGTACAACTCCGTGATAATCTGCTGGCGCAGCTCCTCGTCGTTGGTTTCGTGGCAGTAGGTGCGCTTAACATCCTTGCCCAGCTCCTTCGACAGCTCAATCTGTACGGCGCAGTGCTCCTTGATTGCCTCGTGTGCGAACTTGATTGCTCCGAGCATAACCTCCTCGGAAACCTCCTTCATCTCACCCTCGACCATCAGGATGTTGTCGATGGTACCGCCGACCATGATGTCGAGGTCTACATCCTTCATCTGCGAGAAGGTAGGGTTGATGACGTATTCGCCGTCGATGCGGGCTACGCGAACCTCCGAAATCGGGCCGCCGAACGGAATGTCCGACACGGCGAGGGCTGCCGAAGCGGCAAGACCCGCGAGGGCGTCAGCCTGAATATCTTTGTCTGCCGAGATAAGGTTCACGGTAACGTAAACCTCGGCGTGATAGTCTGCCGGGAACAGCGGGCGCAGCGCACGGTCGATAAGACGTGCGACGAGGATTTCGTTGTCGCTCGCCTTGCCTTCGCGCTTCATGAATCCGCCCGGAATGCGTCCTGCGGCAGCGAATTTCTCCTTGTATTCGACCTGCAAAGGCATGAAGTCGGTGCCTTCCTTGGCATCTTTTGCGGCTACTACCGTTGCGAGCAGCATCGTGTCGCCCTGCTTGACGACTACCGAACCGTCAGCCTGCTTGGCAAGTTTGCCGGTCTCGATCATGATTTCGCGTCCGCCCGACAGCGGGATAAACTTTTGTACTGCGTTGTACAATTTCTTCTCTTCCATAATTTTTTCGTCCAAATGTATTGTGTTTTTCTTCTCTTTGCGAATAAAAAATGAAGGCAACGCGCATCGTTGCGGCTGCCTTCATTTCCGACCTCTTACTTGCGGAGGTTGAGAGTCTTGACAATCGCGCGGTAACGCTCGATGTCGATTTCCTTCAAGTACTCCAACAACTGGCGACGCTTACCTACGAGGCGCAGCAGCGAACGCTGCGTACCGAAGTCGTGACGGTTGTTCTTGAGGTGCTCAGTAAGGTGGCTGATACGGTACGAGAACAGGGCGATCTGGCTCTCAGGCGAACCGGTATCCTTGTTGGACTTGCCGTACTGACCGAAAAGTTCTTGCTTTTTTTCTGCTGTTAAATAAGCCATAACTTGTTAAA
>CAZESW010000205.1:0-3443 GCA_964514795.1 uncultured Alistipes sp. | reverse complement strand
CGCTTTCGGGCAGGACTTGCACGATTATCGTTATTACAAACTCTTCGAGAATCCGGACGACGAGACTACCGAGGAGAAAACGGATTCGCTCGCTTCGGTGCCAAGACAGACACAGCGATACGATGCACGGCTGTTCGACTACAACCTATCTTTCGTAAGGGCATCACGTCGCGGAACTGCGTTCGGAGAGCGTCGGGTTACACTGAACGGAATCGAAATAGACGGTCTGTCGCGCACGGAGGCGACACGGCTGCAAATGAACTGCGACGAATCGCACGGAATAATCGCAAACGGCATTACTGCCGGAACAGCATTCGGAAACATCGCCTACCGAAGCGACACGACCATGCAGCGCCGGACATCGGTAGCGTTCAACCTTTCGTCGCGCAACTACACGGCGGGAATCAACGCTACGACATGCAACGAACTCGGGCGCAATTGGACGATGGCAGCCGACATTTTGGCACGCACCGGCCGCGATGCACACATCGGAAGTATCTTCACGAACGAAATATCGCTCAACACCTCGTTCATCAAGCGGTTCGGCGGCTCACATATCCTGTCGTTCGCACTGTTCGTTTCGCCGTCCGAGCGCGGGACACGTCAGGCATCGACTGCGGAGGCATTCACGCTGCGCCGCGACAATCTCTATTCGCCGTCGTGGGGCTATCGTAACGGAAAGATTTGCAACTCGCACGTCCGTCGCGAATTCGTGCCGACGCTGGTGGCGGCATACGGCGGCAAGGTATCCGACAAAACACATATAGACATTGCGGCGGGTGCTGCATTCGGCAAAAGACGCTACGGAATGCTCGAATGGTTCGACGCACAAACGCCGATGCCCGACAACTACCGCTGGATGCCGAGTTACTTCACCGATTCGGAGATATCCGATGTTGTCGCGGACGCCTGGCGCAACGGCGACAGCCGATATACACAGATAAATTTCGACGAGCTCGTCGCTCGCAACCGGCTGAACGGCGGAGAATCCATATATGCCATAGCCGACCGGACGGAGCGTATCGCACGGATGCAGTTCAAGGCAACGGCAACGACCGCCGTAGGCAAACGCACAGAAATCGCATACGGCATCGACGCTTCGACAGACGGCAGACGGCGTTACAAGCAGTTGCGCGACCTGCTCGGCGGAGAGTACGTAACGGACATAGACCACTATCTGATAGACGATGACACCTACGGCAATTCATTGCAGAACAATCTGCTGACACCCGACCGCCGGGTCGGCAAAAGCGACCGTTACGGATATGATTACGCGCTTGTCCGAAATTCGCTGGCGGCCAACGCCGCGATAAGTTACAAAGGCGAGCGGCTGAATCTGAATGCGGCGATAGAGGCGGGATATTGCGCCATACACCGCCGCGGATATTATCGGAAAGAGTTGTTCGCCGACAATTCGTTCGGCAAATCGCAGCGAATCGGTTTGTCGCCATACGCCGTCCGTATCGCCGCCGAATACGACATCGCGGAACGTCACTCCATAGGTTTCGCAGCCATTGCGCATGGCGACGCACCCGAAGCGGACGACATGTTTCTGCAAACTAATTACAACAACCGCACAATCGACAATCCGTCGCTGCGAAACACATACGCAGCCGAAGCCGTCTATCGTTACACCTCACCCAAGTTTCATTTAAGCGCAACCGTATTCGCCTCGCTGTCCGCAAACGGCACGCAGGTGGAGCATCTCTATGACGACACGTCGGCAGAATATGCAGATATGATCGCGACCGGCATCGACATATTGCGCTATGGAGCGGAGATCGAGGCAGACATCCGTATTGCGGAACATTTGCACATGTCGCTCGCTGCTTCGGCGGGTCGCTACAAATATGCAGGCAATCCCCGCATAACGATGTATGCCGACAGCGACAACCGTACAATCTGCGAAAAGGTCGAGAGTTACGTCGGCGACTGCACCGTCGGCGGAGCACCGCAGATTCTTGCCGCAGCCGAATTATCATATTTCAACCGAGGTTGGGGAGCGAACATAGGCGCCAATTATGCCGGAGCGCGTTATGTCACGCCATCTTTCCTGCGTCGCACCGAACGGGTGGCGTACATGGCGAATTCGCCAGAACTGTTCACGGAGTTCGTCGGTCAGGAACAGTTGCGCGATGCCTTCACGCTCGACGTTTCGATATCTAAAACGTTTTATCTCAGAAGATTCGACAAGCGGATATACACGCATCCGACCAATCCGAGATTCATCGACCGCTATCCACGTTCGCGGATAACGCTGTTTCTGTCGGTACGCAATCTGTTGGGCAACAGCAATATCGTATACAGTGGCTACGAGTCGTCGCGGCTTCACAAACGGTGGATAGCCGACGGCTACACATTCCGACCTCAGGCGACACGCTATCTGTATGCCTACCCGCGCACCTATTATTTCTCGATAAGATTCACTTTTTAGACGAAAAAAGGCGTTCGTAAACCGAACGCCTTAAAAAGCAAGCCCTACTCCCACTCGATAGTTGCAGGCGGTTTTGAGGAGATGTCGTACACTACGCGATTGACTCCCTTGACTTTGTTTATGATGTCGTTCGAAACGTTCGCCAAGAACTCGTAAGGCAGATGAACCCAGTCGGCGGTCATTCCGTCCACCGACGACACGGCACGCAGTGCAACGCAACTCTCGTAGGTACGTTCGTCGCCCATGACGCCGACACTCTTTACGGGCAGCAGAATCGCTCCCGCCTGCCATACGCCGTCGTACAGTCCGTCGCGGCGCAGGGAATCGATGAAAATCTTGTCCACCTCCTGCAAAATGGCGACACGCTCGTTCGTAACCTCGCCGAGGACGCGAATCGCAAGCCCCGGACCCGGGAAAGGATGACGACCGAGAATGCGCTCGTCGATATTCAGCGCCCGGCCCACGCGGCGAACCTCGTCCTTGAAGAGCAGGCGCAGAGGCTCGACGACTTTCAGATTCATCTTCTCCGGCAGACCGCCGACGTTGTGATGCGACTTAATCGTACACGACGGGCCGTTAACCGACACGGATTCGATGACGTCGGGATATATCGTACCCTGAGCAAGCCACTTGACATTTTCGATACGCTGTGCCTCGTCGTTGAACACCTCGACGAAATCGCGGCCTATTATTTTGCGTTTCTTCTCCGGCTCCTCGACACCGCGCAGGTCGTCGAAGAACTTTTTGTGCGCCTTAACACCCTTGACGTTAAGACCCATACCCATGTACGACTCCATCACTTCGTCGAATTCGTCCTTGCGAAGCAGACCCGAATCGACGAATATGCAATAGAGGTTCTTGCCTATCGCCTTATGCAGCAACACTGCCGCAACCGACGAATCGACACCGCCCGAAAGACCGAGCACTACCCTGTCGTCGCCCAGCTGTTCGCGCAATGCACGGACGGTAGACACGACGAAGCTCTCCGACGTCCAGTCCTGCTTGCATC
>CAZESW010000204.1:0-3449 GCA_964514795.1 uncultured Alistipes sp. | reverse complement strand
CGCTGGCGGAGGCTGCCAAAAGCCGCGGCACAAAGGTTTATCATCTGAACATCGGACAGCCCGACCTCGAAACTCCGGAAGTCGGTCTGGATGCGCTCAAACATATAGACCGCAAGATTCTCGAATACAGTCCCAGCGACGGATTCCGCTCGTTGCGCGAAAAACTGGTCGGCTACTACGACCAATACCAGATAAAACTGTCCGCCGACGACATCATCATCACGTCAGGAGGCTCGGAGGCGGTATTGTTCGCGTTCATGTCGTGCCTCAACCCCGGCGACGAAATAATCGTTCCCGAGCCGGCGTATGCCAACTACATGGCGTTCGCGGTTTCGGCAGGCGCGGTGATACGCCCGATAACATCGTCCATCGACGACGGATTCGCGCTGCCGTCGATAGAGCGTTTCGAGGAGCTGATAAACGAGCGTACGCGAGGCATACTGATATGCAATCCGAACAACCCTACCGGTTATCTGTATACGCGCAAGGAGATGAACCGCATACGCGACCTCGTGAAGAAATACGACCTGTTCCTTTTCTCGGACGAGGTATACCGCGAATTCATCTACACCGGTTCGCCTTACATCTCGGCATGCCATCTCGAAGGCATCGAAAACAATGTCGTTCTGATAGATTCCGTATCGAAGCGTTACTCCGAATGCGGAATCAGAATCGGAGCGCTGATTACGAAAAACAAGACGGTGCGAAATGCGGTGATGAAATTCTGTCAGGCGAGACTGAGTCCGCCGCTGCTCGGACAGATTGTCGCCGAGGCATCGCTCGACAGTCCGCGGTCGTATGCGATACATACCTACGAGGAGTACATCGAACGCCGCAACTGTCTGATAGACGAACTCAACAAACTGGACGGCGTATACTCTCCTATTCCTATGGGCGCATTCTACACCGTGGCCCGGTTGCCGATTGACGACAGCGACAGATTCTGCGAATGGTGTCTGAAAGAGTTCGAATACGAGGGCGAAACCGTCATGCTCGCTCCGGCATCGGGATTCTATTCCGAAGAGGGATTGGGACACGACGAGGTACGTATAGCCTACGTATTGGAGAAGAAGGAGTTGAAACGCGCGATAATGATTCTGGGCAAGGCTCTGGAAGCATATCCGGGAAGAATAGACAAATAAAAAACAAATATACGACATGAAAATTCTTGTAACAGGCACAGCCGGATTCATCGGCTATCATCTCGCAAAAAGACTGCTCGAACGCGGCGACGAGGTAGTCGGTATCGACTCGATAAACGACTATTACGACGTAAGGCTGAAATATGCCCGACTGGCGGAAACCGGAATCGCGGAATCGGAAATCGAATACGGCAAAGCAGTGCAGAGCACCGAATATCCGGCATACCGATTCATAAAGCTGCAACTCGAAGACCGCGAGACATTGCAGAATCTGTTCGCAGAGGAGAAATTCGACGCGGTAATGAATCTCGCGGCACAGGCGGGAGTGCGCTACTCGCTCGAAAATCCATACGCCTACATCGAGAGCAACGTCATAGGATTCGTAAATCTGTTGGAGTGCGCACGTCACAATCCGGTGCGCCACTTCGCATACGCTTCTTCGAGCAGCGTTTACGGCGGCAACACCAAAACTCCGTTCTCGGAGGACGACCGAGTGGACAATCCCGTATCGCTCTATGCCGCAACCAAGAAATCGAACGAGCTGATGGCGAACGTATACTCCAAACTCTACGGAATACCGACCACGGGATTGCGCTTCTTCACGGTCTACGGTCCGTGGGGACGTCCCGACATGGCGCCGATGCTGTTCACCAAGGCGATTGTCGCCGGAGAACCTATCAAGGTATTCAATAACGGCAATCTCTCGCGCGACTTCACCTACATCGACGACATTATCGAAGGTGTATCGACAAGGCGCCGGCAACGACGGACGAGCATCCCGTTCCGGCAGAGGTTTACAACATCGGTTGCGGACATCCGATGCAGTTGATGGACTTCATCCGCACGCTCGAACAGACGCTCGGCAAAACTGCGGAGATGAAGATGATGCCGATGCAGAAAGGCGACGTCTACACGACATACGCCGACACGACGAAACTCGAACGCGATTTCGGATACAAACCGCACGTAACTCTCGCCGAGGGAATCGCCCGTTTTGTCGAGTGGTACCAAGCATATCATATATAAATATGGAACGCTATGCCGACACAGTTACCCGACTGCTGAAATACGCGTTGTGGCACGACAGCGAGTCGCTCGACAAGTCGTCGTTCGACGGATTATCCGCCGACGACTGGGACAAGATACACGAATTCACTCTGCGTCAGGGAGTGTCGGCAATGGTATTCGACGCCGTCACCGATGCGGGCATCGCGATGCCGAGACCGATAAAGATGCGTTTCATTTCGTCCGTATCGGAAATCGAGAACGAATATGCCGCCAAGCTCAAAACCGCAGTACGTCTTGCCGAGATATACCGGTCGAACGGCATACGGATGATGATACTCAAAGGTCTGGGGCTGTCGCAGCTCTACCCGAAGCCGAATCACCGTCCGTGCAGCGACATAGATATTTATCTGTTCGGCAGGCAGCACGAAGGGGACGAGATTTTGCGCACGCGCTACAATATTCAGATAGACGAGGACAAGCACCACCATACGATTTTCTATATCGGCAAAACGATGGTCGAGAACCATTACGACTTTATCGAGGCTCACTCGCGGCGGTCGAAAACGGAAATCGAACAGCGTCTGAAAGACATCGTCGAAAATGAACAGCCGATAAGAATCGAAATCGGCGGTCAGGAGGCATACATCCCGTCACCGAACCTTAACGCACTGTTTCTGACTTTGCATGCGGGAGCGCATTTCGCCGCCGACAGCATATCCATACGGCATCTTATCGACTGGGCGCTGTTCATCGACCATTTCGGCGACAAGGTTGAATGGGAAAAGGTGTACGCTCTGGCTGACGAATTCGGATTCCGGCGCTATCTCGACTGTATGAACACGATGTGCTTCGACTATCTCGGTCTGGCGAAGAGACCGTTTATCACCGTTTTGCAAGATAAGGATACGGTTGCGAAATCGTGGGAGGATACGTTGGAGTACAACAAGGAGTTCATTCCAGACAACTTCATAAAGGGTTGGATATACCGCATCCACCGCCGTTTCGCGAACGGATGGAAGCAGCGGATGGTATATCGCGACGGGATGCTGTCATCGTTCCTGCTCTCTGCCGCGACACACGTTATCAAGCCGAAATATTGGAGGAAAGGATAAGATTTTACCGATTATCGTTTAAAGTATTTAGTCTTTAAGGTCGCGGCGGCAAAGCCGCCTTTAAGGTCGTTAAAGACTTTAAAGAAAATGCAGTCTGAATAAGAGACTGCATTTTTCTTTCCGAACCTAATAATTTAGAACGGCAGGTCGTCGGGGTTGTCATCCGGAACCTGCGGAGTTGCAGGAG
>CAZESW010000203.1:0-3456 GCA_964514795.1 uncultured Alistipes sp. | reverse complement strand
TGCGCCACATGGGCGATTCGGCGAGTACGCAGTTCAATACCGACGAATTCGCCGCCGCCGTCGAGGGTACGGGTGTGAAGATGGACTATATCATATTCGATGCCTGCTTCATGTCGAATGTCGAGTCGCTCTACGACATGCGTCACGCAGCCGACCGGATAGTCGCTTCGCCGTGCGAGGTCATCGGTACGGGATTCCCGTATAAGGAGATAATGCCTTTGCTGCTGCTCGACAACGGCGCGCGCTACGACCTCGATGCCGTATGCCGTAAGTTCGTGGATTACTACAACTCCAATTCAGTGTCAATCTACCGTTCCGCCGGGTCGGCGCTTATCGACTGCTCGCAGCTGGATGCTCTCGCTCTTGCGGTGAAACGGGTGAACGAGGCCCCGGCGCAGGATTTCAATCTTGACGAGTTGCAGGCATACGAGGGTATAAGTTCGTATTACAGCCCAACGCATATATTCTACGACTTGGAGGATTATGTGCGCCGTTCGTGCGCCGATGCCGAGGCTGTGAGAGCTTTCTCGGCACAACTCGACAAGACCGTATCGTCGCGTTACCATACCGAGAAATTCTATTCGGTATACAACGACCGGTTGAACGATATAAATTACTATTCGGGCATAACGACGAGTGCTCCTATGGTTCTCGACCCGCAATCGGCATATACTGACGAGTGGCGGCATACCGCATGGTATCGGGCCACCCACTAAAAAGACTTTAAAGTCCTTAACGACCTTATCGTTTAGTGCTTAAACCTCCGCTTTCCGGTAAACATCGTGCAGACGGTGCGACATCGCGTATTGCAGTATGCCGCGTACTGCCATGTAGAGCGTGAATGCGAGCCACAGGGCATCGTTCCCGATGAACGGCGACAGCCCGTAGAATATCGCGAAATAAGCCGCTGTCGAAAACAGCATCGAGTTGCGCATGATGCGTGTTAGCGTCGCTCCGACCATCACGCCGTCGAGCATGAACGGAATCGCGGCGACGAGCGGAATGGCCATTACCCATCCTATGTAGCGATGCGCTGTATCGAGAATCGCGGCTACATCTGCGGCATCGTCCCTGAGGAAAAGCATGAATATGTCTCTCCACCATCCCGAGTAGATTGCTATGCAGACGAACGACGTGGCGAATGTCCATACGAAACACAGCTTCACGCAGCGTCGCAGCGAGGCTACGTCGCGTGCACCGACGAAACGTCCCGTGAGGGCCTCCGCAGCGACTGCGAATCCGTCGTTCATGTAGGAGAACAATGTGAATAACTGCATCAGCATCGTATTCACCGCCAGAATTATGCCGTCGTCGAGCCGTGCCGAAGCCGCCGTGAAGAACGTGTAGACCGACACGATGCAGAACGTACGGATGATTATGTCGGCATTGGTTCTGAAAAACTCCTTCATCGGCGTAAGGTCGAGGGCGGAGCGTATGTCTATGCGCCGCAGCGTCTTGCGGAAGACGATGACGAGCAGTAGAACCGAAACCAGCAGTCCCGACCATTGCGCGACGACCGAAGCGTATGCGATGCCTACGATGCCTATGTCCAACCCGAAAGCGAACCACAGACTGCACAGAACGTGTACGATATTGACCATTATCGAGGTGCACATCGGAATGACGGCATTCTGCATTCCCGTGAACCAGCCGTTGAGCCCGAAGAGCATGATTCCGGCAGGCACCGCCCAGATTCGCGCATAGAAATAGTCGGCGACCATTTCGTTGCCGTTCATCATCCACAGCGACAGTTCGCCGAGCGGATATTGGAGCGCGAGAACTGCCGCACCGAGCAGCAGCGATACGGCGACGGCGCGCGCCAGCATCACCGTAGTTTCGTGGAAATCGCCCGCACCGAATGCCTGTGCGGTGAATCCGCTGGTTCCCATGCGGATGAACGAGCAGTTCCAGTAGATGAAATTGAATATCGAAACGCCGATGGCGAGTGCGCCTATCGTCTGCGCCGAGTCGCCCCAGTGTCCGGCGATTGCGGTCGAGAAGATACCCATCAGAGGGATGGTTATGCCCGATACGATGTTGGGTATCGCTATGCGGAAAATCTCTTTGTTCATCGCGGGCAAAATTACAAAAAAGAGTGCAATGATGTTCTCCCCGAACCGCGAATTTATGACGTCCCGTGCCGTCCGTGCGCCGCTTTCGCTACGGAATACGCTGCGCGACAACCGTCGGGAACGGCTGCGGGACGATTAAAAACGGAATCTTTCGTATTTTAATCCGTATTTTGGCTCGGCGTTTGAGTGCGAATCCCGAAAATTAGTTTACCTTTGTCGGCGAAAAACGACTTAGAAACTGTTTCTTATATATGAAAGATTTCAAAAGCGATGCGACTTCGACTCTGTCGCGCTTCGCAAAAGACAAACGCTTGCGGCAGGTACGCACCGAACGTGTGGAACGCTCCGCGAAGACCGGCGACGAACGCCGCAGCTACGACGACAAACCTAAAAGAAGTTCATATAATCCGAATTTCACCTCCGATAACCGGCTGAAAGAGCGGTCGGGCGAGGGCAGAGAGCGTTCGTTCGGCGACAAGCCGCGCAAACCGTTCGGCGAACACCGCTTCGGCGA
The DNA here is from genome assembly GCA_964514795.1 of uncultured Alistipes sp. Classification (GTDB taxonomy): domain Bacteria; phylum Bacteroidota; class Bacteroidia; order Bacteroidales; family Rikenellaceae; genus Alistipes. The sequence goes on along the minus strand of CAZESW010000203.1, from coordinate 870 downwards.
CGACAAACCGTGCAAGTCGTTCGGCTCGAAACCGTTCGGTGACCGCAAGGCTGACGGCGACAAACCGCGCAAGTCTTTCGGTGACCGCAAGTTCGGCGACGATAACGCCCGCAAGCCTTTCGGAGCAAAACCGTTCGGCGACAGGAAGCAGGGCGGTAAAAAGTTCGGCGATAAGAAATTCGGCGGCGAACGTCCTGCATACGGCGACAAGGGCGGCAGGAAATTCGGTCGCGACGAACGCCGTTTCGACGACAAACCGAAATCGTATCCTAAATACAATCCTAACCGCGTGACTGGCGAAATCCGTCTGAACCGTTTCGTGGCGCAGTCGGGGCTTTGCTCGCGCCGTGAGGCGGACGATTTCATCACTGCCGGACTCGTGAGCGTGAACGGGGTAGTGGTGACCGAACTCGGAACGAAAGTTAAGCCGACCGACGAGGTGCGCTTCAACGACGAGCGTATCCGCGGCGAGAAGAACGTCTATCTGATTCTCAACAAGCCGAAGGGCTATGTAACGACGCTCGAAGACGACCATGCGGACAAGACCGTAATGGAACTTGTCAAGGATGCCTGCAAGGAGCGAATATATCCGGTAGGCCGCCTCGACAAAAATTCGCTCGGATTGCTGCTCTTCACCAACGATGGCGACATCACGCGCCAGCTGACGCATCCGTCCAACCGCAAGAAGAAGATTTACGAAGTCGCACTCGACAAACCGCTTACCCGTGCTGATTTCGATGCACTCGCCGAGGGCATAACTCTCGAAGACGGCGACGCGTTCTTCGACGAAATTTCGTATCTGAAAGACGACAAGAAATCGGTCGGTGTGGAGATTCACTCCGGACGCAACCGAATCGTGCGCCGCATGTT
>CAZESW010000202.1:0-3469 GCA_964514795.1 uncultured Alistipes sp. | reverse complement strand
GTCTCGTCGTCGATTCGGTTGGCCTTGATTGTGTTCGGTTCGCCGTAGAGGTATTTCGTTACTGCGCCCCGCGTGAAGTCGAGGGTCGCCTCCGGCACCGTATTGTGGATATATAGTTCCGATTCGGTCGGAAGAACACCCGAATAATCCTTGCCCTTGACGAGTTTCACGACGAGTTTCGAGCAGCGGTGAGCAAACTGCAACTTCGCGCTGCCCTCGGCCTGCGACACTCCCGCGGCTTTCGCCCAGAGGAAATCGGAGGCCTCGTAACCGCCCAGTGCGTCCGCCGTTCGGGCTGTCGACTGGTCGAGCTGCACAGCCCACAGATGTTCGTCGATGGAGGTCGGCGTCAGATAGGGATAGTATCCATATACGTCCATCTTCGCGTCGCTCCAATAGATTTTCTTGGCAGGCTGCCACTGCGTGCCGTCGTAGGTCGTGGCGACATTGTTGGCCCAGTTGCCCGAAATTTGCAGCGGAGCGGCCTTTTCGCCGTCGTATGCCACGGCATAAACTCCTATCACGTCGCCGTTTTCGAATGCGGCAGCCGTCGCGCGGGTCGCCGCGGGGTGGAGCACCTCGATGCGCAGCGTGCCGTCGTCGGCAGTGCACGGAATCTCGTTGCCTTTGTCGCAGCCGGTTGCAAATAGTGCCGCGGCTGCCCATATCATCACATATTTTTTCATAACGTAATCCTCCATCTGTTACTTGTTCGACTTAAAATTCGGTTTCTCGCCCATATATACCGGACTGTGCTGACCGCCCAGCGGTGCGTAATCGACATAGTTGCCTGTGCGGCTCAGAATCGAAGCCGTCGCTTCGTCGTCGGTCGCAAGTCCGCGGTCGTTGGCTTTCCACTCCTCGAACGAGAATGTTTCGCCCGCATAATCCTTTATGCGCTTCACGATTGCCTCGCGCGAGATTGCCGAGTAGTACGGAATGTTGTTGTTCATGCACGAGTTCGGCTCCGAGCGGAATACGCCGCGCGAGTGCTTGTAGCCGCCCTCGTAGATGTCGACCGTATTCTGGTACTTCTCGTCGAAAATCAGGTGCGACCACGGCACATCGTACATATTGCCCGTCAGCGACAGGTTCGCGTACCAGCCGTTGGCCTTGGCGGCTTTGATTTTAGGAGTAAGATCACCGCACCCATAAGGACATGAAGAAACGAATGCATTGTGGTAGATATATTCGTCGCCGAGTTTGCCGAATCCGTGTCCGCCCGCCTCGTGCTGGACGATTCCGCGGAAGTCGTAAGGATAGACGTCGCGGCTCATCGGGCAGAGTGCGATTGCCGAACCGTCGCCATACATATAGGTGATACCGTCGTACTCCTCGGTATTCTCGATCATTACAATCAGCGTCTTGCCGATTTCCGACTCGCTTACGGTCGGCGCCTTGCAGGCATATTCGAAGCAGACAGCCTTGTCGGGATCAATCGTACCGCTGCCCTGCAATCCGTATGCAGAGCCGAATTTCGCCTCGCGAATGGTGTTTACCGTTCCGATGCCGCTGTCGGGCGAGAGACCGAAGACGGTATAGACATTGAAGTAGTCGCGGTAGGTTTTGTAGGGCTCCACGGCGAAGAAGTAGCCGATTGCCTCGTCGATACCGTCCGTGTATTTGCCCCCGGCGATATCCCTGGCGTCGAAGCAGTCGCCCATAAATACTATGTTCACACCCGCGCCGCGCGTAGCCCGCTGGTTCGTAATCACGTCGCCGTCGCCGTAGGCGTAGTCGTACTGCTCGACTGTGGTGCGCGAGCGGTAGTCCTTGCCGTCGAGCAGGAATACCACCTCGCCCGTGCGGTTGCCCGCGCCTTTGGCCATTGCATCGACCGTTACTACCACTTCGGTTTTGCCCACGCCGCTCGACGGAGTTACCGTAATCCAGTCGGGGTTGCTCTCGACGCTCCATGCCGAGCCGCTTTCGGCACGCAGAATCAGCGTCTTGCTGTTCGCGGCATTGAGCGTGCGGAAGAGGTTGCGCGAAATAGAGAAGTTGCGGTGAGCCGCAAAACGCCTGAACTCTTTCCAGTTGGGCGCAATGGAGTAGTCGGCCACCGCCTCCTCGGGCACCTCCACTGTAAAGTTGTCCTTTGCCACGCCGCTGAAAGCCGTGGCATTGAGCTGTGGCGGAGTCTGCGCCTTGCAGGTTATGGAGTTAAGTTGATAGCAGTATGCAAAAGCATTTTCCCGAATCGATTCGATATTTTTCGGCAAAATAACGCCCTCCAACTGACTGCAATCTGAGAATACAGACGGCGCAATCGAGATAATTTCCTCGGGAATCTCTACAATACCCGTCAGTCGGGAACAGCCACAAAATGCCCCCGATTTTATGATTGTCAATGTGGGCGGTAGAATCAATTCACCTCCGAATTTATTTCCGCCAAATACCTGTTCTCCTATAATCAAAAGATTTTTCGGCAAATCCAGCGTTCCGCGGAAGTGGCAACCAGCAAAAGCGTGATCAACAATCTCCGTTATGTTGTCATGCAATATCAACTGCCCGTTTAATCCTGAACAAAACTGAAAGCAGCTATTCTCAATTTTCGTTATTCCTTTTGGAATGGTTAATGAACCTGTAAAGCCGGAACATCCTAAAAATACACAGTTTCCCAATGTTGTCAGCCCCTCCGGCAAAGTCAGTGAGCCGGTAAAACCATAACATTCGTAGAATGCCTCACTGCCAATAGACTTGACGGATGCCGGAATATCCAAAGTACCCGTTAATCCGGAACAAGCACGAAACGCAGAATAATCGATAGTAACCAGTGATTTGGGCAGAGTCAAAGTGCCGGACAAAGATTTACAATTGTAAAATGCACCACCGCCGATTTCGGTGACGCCATTTGGAATAATCAGAGAGCCGGTAAGGTTGGTGCCATTGAATGCACCGATTCCGATTTTGGTAATATTGTCCGGAAAAACAAAACGCACCAAAGTCGATTTGTTATTAAAAGCATAATTCGGTATCTTGTTTGCGGGATATGAGTCATAGCGCTCAGGTTTACAAGCAATGGTAACCTCTTTCAGATTAATAGACTGCAAGACTGTCATTTCGTCGCGCATAAAATCGAAATCCAGCTTATTGATTTCGCCCGTAACTTTCAGGTTTTTAATCTTGGTGTAGTCCTTGCCGGCGGCGGCAATAGCCGATTTCAGCGCGCTTTCGTCATTATCAGCTGCCGGGACATCGATTACCACATATTCGCGGGCCGTGGCGTCGTGCGAGACGTTGTCGTTCTCCCACGCCGTAATGCTCTCGCCGAGGAGCTTGAATTCCAGGCCAGTAGAACTTTTCTTCGACACCTCGATTGTGAATTTGTGCATCTTGCCCGCGACATACTCGAAAGCTGCCGACTTGCGGAAGGTGTACGGCGTGCCGTCCACGGTGAGGTTGAACAGCGCCGCCGAAGCCGCAACGCTCTGCGGTACGACCACGGCGCGGAATGCCTCGCCGCTCT
>CAZESW010000201.1:2238-3474 GCA_964514795.1 uncultured Alistipes sp. | reverse complement strand
TACCGTGCAGCCTATCGCCATGCGTGCGATGAGCGAACGCGCCGACTATCAGGAGTTGCTCGCAGCCGACGGGAAGGTGATGTCGCTGCTTACGCGCACCGAACTCGACGAGTGCTTCACGCTCGAATACTACATGAAGAATGTCGATTTTATCTATCGCAGGGTAGGAATCTGATTCTTCGGTGTGTCATAGCAGGCAATCTGCTTCGTTGTTTTCGGCGAGGAAATAAGGTTATTAAGGTGAAATAAGGTGTTTAAGGTAGATAATGTCGCCAAAAGCGGGAATCATTAAACACTTTAAAGACTTTAAAGCGGCAGGTTTCGAGCCTGCCGCATAACTTTAAATACCTTATCGCTTGTTCCCACACCTTACCTATTAAAGCAACCGCCGGAATCCGGCGGCTGCTTTAATAGTCTCTAAGGTCTCTAAGGACTTTTACATCGTCCTCTCCTCACGTCGCATCTTGCGAAGTTGCCAGATGAGGAATATCGCGGCGAGGGTAATCGAGGCGCAGTCGGAAATCGGCATCGAAATCCACACTCCAAACGCTCCGAGCGTGCGGGGCAGCGTCCACAGCAGCGGCAGCAGGAATAGCAGCTGACGTGTCAGCGACATGAATATCGCCAGCGGCGCCTTGCCGATATACTGGAAGAAGTTGCCCGTTACAATCTGGAATCCCACTAACGGGAACATCATTATGATAAGCCGCAGACCCTGTGTCGCGGCATCTATCATCGCCTGTTCGTCGCCGCCCTTCGACGAATCGACGAATGCCCGTGCGATTGCCGACGGCGCGAACTGACCGAGCAGGAATCCGACAGTGGCGATACATACGCCGCAGCATATCGTGAGCATCAGCGTGCGGCGCACGCGTGCGAAGTTCTTCGCGCCGAAATTGTAGCCGACGATAGGCTGCATACCCTGATTCAGCCCCTGAATTACCATTATGAACAGCAGCACCACGCGGTTGATGATTCCGTATGCCCCGACGTAGAGGTCGCCCGCACCCTCCGTCGCCTTCACGATGTCGCGCGCTCCCGTGCCGCCGTAGAGCAGCAGCGCGTGATTGACGAATGCGGCGACCATCGAGGCGCACAGGTTCAGCAGGAACGGCGCGAGTCCGATGGAGAGTATCGCGAATATGATTTTCCACTCGAAGCGGAACGATGTCCGTTTGAAGCGGATGAAACTGTCTTTGGAGCAGAAGTGCGAGAATGCGATGACGAACGCGACGA
>CAZESW010000201.1:0-2138 GCA_964514795.1 uncultured Alistipes sp. | reverse complement strand
GCCTGTCCGCCGCTGAACAGATAGAGTATCGGGTCGAGGAACACGAGTATGCCGACCATTACGGCTATTCCGAGTACGATGTTCAGCAGTACGGCGTTCCCGAGAGTCTTTTCGGCGGCGGTTTTGTTGCCTTCGCCGAGGCGAATCGAGATTCGGGCGGCCGCACCGACACCGACCATTGCACCGAAAGCGGAGGCGATGTTCATTATCGGCATCGTTATCGCCATGCCCGCAATAGCCGCTCCTCCGACACCGTGTCCGACGAAGATGCTGTCGATTATGTGGTACAGCGACGACGACGCCATCGCGATGATGGCGGGTATTGCGTATCGGAAAAGGAGTTTGCCGATGCTGTCGGTTCCGAGCGATAATGTCGAGGATTTGGTACTCATAAATCTCCGCAAAGATAGCGCAAATCGGGCAAATCGGCAAAATTTAGCGCCCTTAACGACTTTTAAGGACCTTAAATCGACAAGCCTGCCGTCACTGCAATATCCCCCTCGTGATAGGATATGCGCATCACGATTTCTGCGCTGCCGGGAATCGTGCCGCGGATTTCGCCGCTGTCGAAGTCTACGGCGGTTATGCGGATGTCCGACAGCAGGTTAAGCCCTCCGCGACGGTGGTATTTGTAGAGCGCTTCCTTTGCGCACCATGCCGCGGCGTGAAAATCGGGATGCGACGACAAGGCGAGTTCCTCGGCCGTGAGATAGCGGGATAGAACCTTGCCGAAATCGCGCGATGGATTCTCTATATCGACGGCGCACGGACGGTCGGAGATTGCGACGGCTACGTGGTCGCGGCTGTGGGAAACGCTTATAAATATAGGCGAACCGACAATCTGCGGCGCACCGTATTCGTCGTAGCCGATTTTTATATCTTTGCCTGCGATACGGCGGACGATTGCCCGCCATGCGAGAAATTCGCGGCGGCGATGCAGCGAACCGAACGTTTCGGCTGTGGCGGCATCGTCGGGGTGCGCTTCGGCGGCGAGCGATTCGAGCGACGGTATGCGCTCTATGCACAGACGGCTACTCATCGCGCAGAATGATGACCTTGATTTTGTCGATGCGGTGTCCTTCGAGCGAATCGACGACGAAACGTATGCCGTGGGCCTCGACGGAATCGCCCTTTTTGAGGAAATTGCGCTTGATTTCGAGCATCAGTCCGGCTACGGTCTCGGCGCGACCCTGCACATCCTCGAACGTTTCGTCGTCGAGTTGCAGCACCCGCACCATATCGACGATATGCGTTTTGCCGTCGAACAGATAGGCATTCTCGCTCAACCGGCGGTAGAACGACTCGTCGGTGTCGCTCTCGTCGGAGATTTCGCCCACGACCTCTTCCAGAATATCTTCAAGCGACACGAGACCCTGCGTCGCTCCGTATTCGTCCACGACGATTGCCATGTGCACCTTGTCGCTCTGGAAATCTTCGAGCATGCTGTTGATTTTCTTGTGCACGGGCACGAAATAGGGGTCGCGGATAAGACGCTGCCAGCCGAATTCGTCGGGCTCGTTGATGTACTGCAACAAATCCTTGACGAAAAGCGTTCCCTTGATATGGTCGAGGTCGTCGTCGTAGACCGGCAGTCGCGAGTAGCCCGACTCCATGATTACGCGCTTCACCTCGCCGAAGGTCATAGTGCGTTCGACCGCAACGACATCCATGCGCGGACGCATGATTTCGACCACCTCGCGGTTGGCGAAATTGACGATTCCCGACAGTATTTTCTGCTCCTCGCTCGATGTCGTGGTCGTCATATCGACCGCATCGGCAAGCTCCTCGATTGAAATGTCGGCATTGTGCGACGCCATCTCGCCTATGCGGCTGCTCGTGCGTATCAGGATGTAGGAGAGCGGATAGAATATCCAGCGCAGCAGCAACAGCGGCTGTGACAGCATCGCCGCCACCCTTACGTTGGCGCTCTGTGCGAAGACCTTCGGCAGAATCTCGCCGAACAGCAGCAGCAGGAACGTGACGAAAACGCCCGTGAACAGAAATTCGGATACCGGCGAGCCGAACTCCAACATCGAGTCGATGATTTTCGACGAGATGATGACGATGCCGATATTGACGAGATTGTTCACGACGAGTATCGTCGCCAGCAGCGAATCGGAGTTCGCCAGCAGTTTCAG
>CAZESW010000200.1:0-3488 GCA_964514795.1 uncultured Alistipes sp. | reverse complement strand
GCGTATTCTCCTCCGAGCCTGCAGTTTTGTAGAATCCGCGGTGCGCCACGATTTTAGGTTGTGCGAATGCCGACACGGTAGCGAACGACAACAGCACGAGCAACAGTTTTTTCATCCGATTAAAGGTTTTAAGGTTATTTGGGACAAAGATACGATTAAGAGAGCGGAATGACAAATTTATTTGGGCATTCCCGAACGTGAGTATCTAAGGCGTCAGCCAAAGTACGATTAAGTGAGAGCAAAAGCAAATTTATTTGCATTTTGCCGATTGCGGCGGAAAATTCCGCCGCGCTAAGGTCTTTAAAGTCTTTAAGGACTTTAAGGACATTAAAGCAGCCGCTTATAATGACGGCTGCGCGACTTTAAAGACTTTACGGGCTTCCAAGCGACGGTTTCAGCAGCTACGCCACGTTACTCTCCCACCACCAATCAAAAACAAAAACCGACCGGCTACCCGAGGGCAACCGGTCGGCATATCGCAAAAGCGGAACGGAGATTATTTCTCCTCGCCCTTGTCCTTCCTCGAAATCATGTCGTAAGCCAGCGGCGTTGCGATGAATACCGACGAATAGGTACCCACAATCACACCTATAAGCAGTGCGAACACGAAGCCGCGGATAGTCTCGCCGCCGAAGATGAATATCGAGAGCAGCGTTACGAGCGTGGTTCCCGAAGTATTCAGAGTACGCGAGAGCGTCGAAGAAACGGCGTTGTTGATATTGTCGCGCAGCGAACGCTTAGGATAAAGAGCGATATACTCGCGGATACGGTCGAAGATGACCACCGTATCGTTGATGGAGTAACCGATAATCGTCAGAATAGCTGCGATGAACGCCTGATCCACTTCGAGGTTGAACGGCATGAAGCTGTACAGAATCGAGAACAGACCGATAACGACGAATGCGTTGTGTGCCAAAGCGAAGGTTGCGCCCGTAGCCCACTGCCAACGCTTGAATCGGAATGCGATGTACAGACCGATTGCGATGAGCGAGAACAGCACTGCCCAGATAGCACCCATCGTCATATCCTTTGCAATCGAAGGACCGATTTTATCGGCGGAGATGATACCGTTCACGTCGGTTTGGGTATTCTTGAATCCGTCGAGCGAGATTTCGTAGGTGTAGAGACCCTTCAAGGCGTTGTAGATGATTGCATCGACCTCCTCGGTAGTAGCCTCCGACGTATCGTCGTACTTGTACTGCGTCACGATACGCATCTGGTTCTCCTTGCCGTACTGCTTAACCTCGAACGAAGCGTTTGCAGCGTCGGCACCGACGAATGCACCGTCGAGAGCCTCACGAACCTGCTCGGCAGTCACGTTGCTGTCGAAACGGATAACGTAGGTACGACCTCCGGTGAAGTCCACGCCCCGGTTAAGGCCTACGACTGCCAGCGAGATTACAGATGCGAGAATCACCACGCCCGAAGCGATGTAGGAGTACTTGCGCTTGCCGATGAAATCGAAATGAACATTGGCGAGCCAGTTCTCCGACCACGAGCGCGAGAACGAAATTTTGCCCCACTTCCCGGCTACCCATTCGATAAGCAGACGAGTGATGAAAATCGAGCAGAAGAGCGAGGTTACGATACCGATAATCAGCGTCGTTGCGAATCCCTGAACAGGACCGTTACCGAAGATGAAGAGAACGATACCGGTAATAATCGTAGTAAGGTTACCGTCGATAATTGCGGAATATGCGTTCGAGAAACCGTCCTTGATAGCGGACATCAGACCCTTGCCGCCACGAAGCTCCTCCTTGATACGCTCGTAGATAATCACGTTGGCATCCACCGCCATACCCATCGTCAGCACGATACCGGCGATACCCGGCAGCGTCAGCACGGCACCGAACGAAACGAGGAAGCCCATGAGCAGGAACACGTTCGTAACGAGTGCGACGTCGCTCAACCAACCTGCGGTCTTGTAGAACAGACCCATGTAGATAAGGACGAGGATAAATGCGATTACGAACGAAAGCAGACCGGAGTTAATGGACTCCTGACCGAGCGACGGACCTACGACGGTATCCTGAATGATGCGTGCAGGTGCAGGCACCTTACCCGATTTCAGCACGTTCGCCAAGTCCTGTGCCTCCTGAATGGTGAAATTGCCCGAGATTGACGAGTTGCCGCCCTCGATTTTCTGACGGACAACCGGTGCGGAGTATACATAACCGTCGAGGACGATAGCCACGCAGCGGCCTACGTTGTCGGCGGTGAGCTGTGCCCACTCGGTCATACCGTTCGAGTTCATCGACATCGAAACCTCGGCGTCGGCACCTCTCTGTGCATACGAAGCGCGGGCATCGGCGATAACGCTGCCGTCGAGCGGAGCCTTGCCGTCCGGACGCTCTACCTTAATAGTATAAAGGAAGAAGCGGCCGTCAGCCTGCGGGTCGCCCTTGATAGCCCACTTGAATACTACGTCCGAAGGGAAGCAGTCGCGAACCTCAGGCAAGGCAAGATATTTGTCGATGGTTGCAATATCGGCTGCATTGGCAGCGCCGATAACCGCTCCGCCGGCATAGTCCGGATTGAGCAGTGCGAGCAACGGATTGTTTTCGCGGGTATAGCGCTGTGCAACAGCAGTCTCCTCAACCTCGGCAGCCTGTCCCACCTCCTCGATGAGCGATGCTGCGGCACCATCGGCAGGAGCAGCCTTCTCTTCCTCGACGATAATTTCTTCGGCGAGAAGTTTCTTCACAGCACGGTCGGCGCTCATCAGCGACGGAAGCAGTTCGGCACCGTTGTAGGTAGTCCAGAATTCGAGCGAAGCGGTACCCTGCAAGAGTTTGCGCACACGCTCCGGCTCCTTGACACCCGGCAGTTCGACCAGAATACGGTTGGAGTTCGGCAGACGCTGGATATTAGGCTGCGTAACTCCGAAGTGGTCGATACGGCTGCGAATAATGTTGAACGAGGCGGCGATAGCGTCGTCGGTCTCCTGTTTGAGAATCTTCACGACCTCGGCATCCGACATACCGGCCTTGATATCCTTGCGGTCGGGGCTGATGAAGATGTCCACCAGCTGTCCGCCGTCGGAAGCCGTCGAATAAGCCTCGGCGAAAGTCTCGATATAGTCGCCCGTACCCTCTTTCATGGCTTTGCCCGCCATTTCGATAGCGGTTATGAAAGCAGGATCGTTCTGGCTGTCGCCCGCAAGCGACTTGACCACGTCTTCGATCTGAATTTCGAGCATCACGTTCATACCGCCCTTCAAGTCCAGACCGAGGTTAACCTCCTTCTCCTTACACTGTTTGTAAGTGAACTTGGCGATGCCTACGTTGTAGACGGGCTTGTTTTCGATGGAATCCAGATAGTACTGCTCCATCGATGCCTGCTCATCCTCCGCAAAAGCCTTGGCGTACTCCGCAGCCGCCTTCTCCACGCTGCGCGTTTTGAGCGAGAAAGAGAGCTGGTAGATACAAGCCAGAGCCAACAGAATTGCGAGCAGTTTGATTGCACCTTTACTTTGCATTTGAGTTAAA
>CAZESW010000199.1:0-3530 GCA_964514795.1 uncultured Alistipes sp. | reverse complement strand
GTTTATATACTTGCACAGTTGATATTCCTGTAATCCGGTGCGACATAACGGGCAATCTGCTGCGGAGAGTCCGAGCGGCTGAATATAAAGTGATTAAGGTGAGTAAAGCAGATAAGGTGTTTAATGTCGCCGAAATGTAAGCATTAAGCACCTTAATTACATTAAAGCGGCAGGCATGCGCCTGCCGCTTTACCTTAAATACCTTTCTCGCATTATAACCCTACTGCACCACTATCCCCGCGACGAGTACCACTCCCGATTTCTCGTTGATGGCGCGTACGAGGGCTTCGCGCTGCATCATCAGTTCCTTGCGGATGACGCTCGACTGGACGTGAACGTAAAGCGTCCCCTTGACGAGCCGCACCTGCCGCGTCTGGGCGGCGATGACGGGGCCGACGACCTGCCGCCATGTGTCGGGCAGCGACCCTTCGGCAATCTTGGCGGCTATGTTGGGGCTTTTGAACAGTTCGTCGATGAATGCCCCGATAGGCATCGGTTCGGTTCTTCTCATTGCAGTACTTTTCCGTAGGTTACGTCGAATATTCTGTGTGGGCAGCCCGTGGCGTCGAGCAGACGCTTCATCCGCTCGCGGTTGCAGTCGGTGATGACTATCTGCCCGAATCCGTCGCCCGCGACGATGCGTATCAGTTCGGCGACGCGGCCTTCGTCGAGTTTGTCGAATACGTCGTCGAGCAGCAGTATCGGAGTCTCGCCGAAACGCTCGGTGATGATTCGGTACTGGGCGAGTTTCAACGCTATGATGAACGATTTCTGCTGTCCCTGCGAACCGTATTTGCGCAGCGGCATGCCTCCGATGCGGAACGTCAGGTCGTCGCGGTGAATGCCCGACGTCGTGAATCCGTTCACTATGTCGCGTTCGCGCGATGCCGCGAACAGTTCGTCGAACGACGCTTCGTTCAGTTCCGATTTGTAGGCGAGTTCCACTTGCTCACGGTCGCCCGACAGCAGTTTGTAGAATTCGGCGACGGCAGGGTATAGCGCTTCGGTGATTTCGCGGCGTTTGGCGTGTATCTTCTCGCCCGAAGCGGCGAGCTGCATGTCGTATATCCGCAGCATCTGTTCGTCGGACGACATTTTCAGGAACTTGTTGCGCTCCGCAAGTGCCGCGTTGTAGCGTATCATCGCCGCCAGATACTCCTTGTCGAGTTGCGAGATGAATCCGTTGAGGTAGCGGCGGCGCTCTTCGGCGGCATCGTAAATGAGCATCGAATCCGCCGGCGAGACGATTACCGCCGGAATCAGTCCGACGTGGTCGGACAGCCGCTCGTAAGCCTTGCCGTTGCGCTTCATCACCTTCGACGCTCCGCGCGTGAACGAGCACGAAATCTGCTCGCACCTGCCGTCGCGGTTGGCGTATTCGCCGTCGATTACGAAGAACTGCTCGCCGTGGCGGACGCACTGCCCGTCGCTCATCGGCAGCGCCGATTTGCACATCGACAGATAGTATACGGCATCGACGATGTTGGTCTTGCACGTACCGTTGTCGCCGACGAAACAGTTGATTCCGGCGTCGAGCGACAGGTTCTCCTGCGCGAGGTTCTTGAAATTTATGAGCGACAGTTTTTTGAGCAGCATTTTATTGTTTTTGTGAGGTCAAAGGTACGATTTTTCGCCGAACATTCCGCCGATGTTCAAAAAAAAGTGCCGGATGCTCGGTTTATTGCACAAAAAATTATATTTTTGTGGATTGAATGCAGAAAACGCAAATTCGTAAATTAAAAATATTTGTAATTATGTCAAAGAATGAAGTAAACACTCAGGAGGCTGCCGTAGCCGAGGCTGTGAGCCGCACCGAGTCTTTTTTCGAGAATAACGGCAAGAAAGTTGTTCTCGCATTGGTTGTAGTGGTTCTGCTCGTGGTATGCGGATATGCCTACAAGAAACTTGTCGTGGACCGCAACGCCGAACGTGCGTCGGAACTCATCGTCGAGGCGCAGTACCGCTTCGAGGGCGAGACTCCGGATTATGCGCTCGCGCTCAACGGCGACGAGAACGGAGCGGGTTTCCTCGATGTAGTTGACCAGTACGGTTCGACGCCAGCCGGAAATCTTGCGAAGCACTATGCCGGAGTTTGCTATCTCCGTCTGGGCGACAAGGAGAACGCAGCCAAGTATCTGTCGGCTTACAAGTCCGTCGCGGGCATCCCGGGTTCGGTCGTAAATGCGCAGAATCTCGGTCTTCGCGGCGACATCGCTGTCGATAACGGCGACTATGCCGAGGCTGTGAAGCTCTTCAAGAAGGCCGTTGCCGCTTCCGACAACAACTTCACGGCTCCGCTCTACCTCTACAAGCAGGGTCTTGCTCTGGTCGCTCAGGACAAGGCTGACGAGGCTGTAAAGTGCTTCGAGGAGATTTCGGCGAAATATCCTTCGTCGTTCGAGGCTCGTGAGGCTGACAAACTTATCGGTTCGATAAAGAAATAGTTTTTGCAAAAATTCAGAAGATGCTCTCGCCTTCGGAAATAAGATTGGGAATCGTCATCGCCGATTCAAGGATGAAGACAATGTATTACCAGGTTAAGAATCTGCCGTTGTTGGACTCTTTGGACAGTTACGGATGCCTTGAATCCAATATTCAGGTTAAGTTCGTGCCGGGCGATTTCGAGATTCCTCTCGGGGTGCTGTTTTTCGCCGAGTATACCGACGTGGACGGCGTGATAGTCGTCGCCAACGGTTATGATGCGACGATTGCCAAGGCGCTGTTCGACTTGCAGATTCAGTGGAATATGCCTGTCGAATACGATTGCGGAGATGCGACGACCGACTATGGGCTTAATGTCATCCGGATGGTGCAGATGCAGAGTCAGATGGCGGCCGAGGTTCCGGAGGAGCAGCGCATTCCGGTTACGAACCGTCGCGAGAACGTCAATTAATAGATTTTATGTAATAAAACAATAGGCCCGGAAATTCCGAGCCTATTGTTTTGGGTAATTATATACACTAACACCGAATCAAGTTATTGCAGGCATTCAGATAACTGACGGTTGTGGTTCTCGCGGCGAAGCCGCGTATACATGTGTTACCCACCTTAATCCCCGAATAGGCTTTCTTGAATTTGGGGATGTTATACCGACGGGGATTAAGCCAAGTGTGTTACCCACCCCCTAAATCCCCCGCCTGTGCGGGGGACCTGGTTTTATGATGCTGATTATTGTCGAACCGAAATTGGGAGGAGTTTTCTTCTTTGCCTTAACGACTTTAAAGTCTTTTACCTTACCGCCTCGCCGTGTTTCCGGCGCACGGCTTCGAGCATATCCTCGGTCATGCGCGCCAAATCCCACTCCGGCTTCCAGCCCCACTCCTCGCGGGCGCACGAATCGTCTAACGAATTAGGCCAGCTGCGGGCAATCTCCTCTTTCACGGGGTCTACGTCGTAGGACATTCTGAAATCGGGAATGTGCTTGCGTATCTCGGCAGCGATTATTTCGGGCGTGAAACTCATCGACGCGATGTTGAAACTGTTGCGGTGTTTGAGTTTCGACGGGTCCGCCTCCATCAGTTCTACTATCG
>CAZESW010000198.1:0-3536 GCA_964514795.1 uncultured Alistipes sp. | reverse complement strand
GTGATAACGGGCAATCTGCTTCGTTGTTTTCGATATTTCGGCTCGGTCATTTACGCCGAGTAAACTCCCTCGCCGAAAATCTCAACGCCTTGCATCTTGCCCATTCTGACGCACCGCAACCGCGCACAAAGGACAGTGCGTGATAATGAGCAATCTGCTTCGTTGTTTTCGGGGGCAGACGGATTACGTCTGCCCCCGATGCCTTAAAGTCCTTAATGTCTTTAAGGTCGTTAAAGTCTTTAGGGTCTTTAAGGATAAAAAACCGCCGTCAGCTCAATGCTGACGGCGGTTGTCAATAAATATCTCCGCTGTCGGTTATTCGAATTTGATGGTCGAACCGATAGTGTAGACGATGTTGCCGACATTGGCTGTTTCGAGGAGAACGGCCAGTTTGGTCGGGTCATTCAGGGTAGCTGCGGTAACGGCTTCGCCGTTGAGGGTCGTACCGTCAAGAATAACGATAGGAGCATCCTCGGTACCTGCCGTGAGTACCTTCGCCTGCTTCTGCTGGCCGCCCAACAGGACAGCCGCATTGCCGTTGCCCGATACGATTGCGCACTTAACTTTGCCGCTGGTGTGCGACTGCTCGGTGTTGCCTGCTACTCCGAGGAAGCCGGAAGCCGAAGTGTTTACATTCGTCGAGTTGTTGGTAATCGTTCCGTAGTTCTCGCAACCCACGGTCGAACCGCCTGCGAAGCCGCAGATTCCGGCAACGCACGCTTTGGCATCAGCGGTAGCGCCATCTGCATTGTTCAATACGAGATTACCCTTGTTGACGCAATTGGTGAAAGTACCGCGGAGAGAGCCTGCAAGACCGCCGACCCAGTCGTAGGTCGTCCAGTTCGAGGTAATGTTACCCTCGTTTACGCAGTCGGTCGCGGTGCTGCCGGAGTATGCGTTATACTGACCGATGATACCGCCGATATACGAATAAGCGGCTTTCGCAGCCTCGCCTGCACTGACTGTAATTTCGCCCTTGTTGGTGCACTTTTCGAGTTTGTCGCCGCCGCACCACTGGATGCCGACTACGCCGCCGCACCATATCTGAGTACCGCCACCGTTGACGGTAATCTTACCTTCGTTGTGGCAGTTGATGGCGTTTCCGGATGCGTATGCAACGACACCCGCACAAGCGCAAGCGCAGCTTCCGTTAGGGTTTACCATGGTTACGCTACCGTAATTGCTGCAGTTCTCCATGTGCTTTACGGTCGGTTTCTCCGGTGCGCCGCAGACTCCTGCGATACCGCCGACGGTAGGGTTCGAAGCGTATCCTACACCGCCGCTGGATGCAGTCTTTGCTTTTGCGAACTTATTGCCAGATGCGAGTATGCTACCATAGTTCTCGCAATCTTTTACATTGCCGTTTGCGTATCCTGCGATACCGCCTACTGCCGGTCTGGTTACGTCACCGGTCGTTTTGAACGTTACATCGCCTGTGTTCTGACTGTTGTTGATGTCGCAAGCGGTGTAGCCGGTAATACCTCCGACGTTCGGATATGCTCCGGTTCCGCCTTGCGTATATTCATAATAGACTTCTCCGTTGTTGATACAATTCTGAATAAGACCGCCGTTATTGCAACTTCCGCTTACACCGCCTAAATAGACGTTCTTGGCGGTGGTGGAGATGACAATCTTGATGTCGCCGTTGTTTATGCAGTTGCTCATACATGCGATGCCGGATTTACCGCTCTTCGTGGTTCCAATGATACCGCCTATGTATTGTGTTCCCGCAAGAGTATTCATCGTAATCTCGATGTTGCTGTTGTTGATACAATTAACGACAGAGGCTCCATTCGAGCAATCGGTTGCGCCGTTGATTACTCCCAAATTATATTGATTGACGTCGTCTCCGGCTGCAAGCGTCTTAATTTTGGCATCGCAAATGCAACCCGATATCGTGCCGGTATTGTTGGAAGCGATGAATCCGAACGTCGTACCTTTGGCAGGGAATGAAAGTTCGCACGAAGCGTCGAGAACGATGTTCTTGATGGTTCCGCTGTTGGCATCGAACAGGGCGACGCCGTCCGATTTCCAGTTCTTCAATGCATAGCCCTGACCGTTGAATACGCCGTTGAACGTGGTTGCCGAGGTCAGCGTGACGCCCGCAAGGTCGATGTCCGAACCGAGCAGAACCTCGCCGTTCTCGTTCTTGAAGTTGTCGTAGTTGCCGGTGCTTGCTGCGCTGAGGAATGCCTGCAGCTGTGCAGCGTCGGTAATCTCCTCGATTTTCTCGTTAGGATAGAACTCTACCTCCGGCATCGCGAGCAGTGTGCCTGCTGCGATGGTTACGCCGTTGGCTGCGTATGCCTTCTTGGTCATTGCCGTGCCGTCGGTAGCGACAATCTTCACGGTGAAGCCCTTTGCGTAGGTGCCGGCAGGAACTGCGATAACCACTTCCGCCTTATCCTCTACGAACGGAATGCCGTTGGCAGCGGTAACCTTGACGAAATCCATACCCGAAAGCGGTTCGAGAGCGGCGTTCACATAATCGACAGCGAACGTTCCGGTCATCGCTTCGAGGTTGTTGGAGTGGAGCGTTACGCTCTTGATAACCTTCTCGTCGCCTTTGAGAACCGGAACCTTGACGAAACCGTAGAGATTCTTGATTACGCCGTTCGGTGTGTCGGAGTGTCCGACCATGATTGCCGAACCCTGTGCGAACGAACCGGCAACGTACTCCTGAACTTCGGAAACGCTGATGGTCTTGCCGTCTGCCAGAAGCACGTCGGCAGGATAGATAACGTCGAACGGAGCGGCTACGCCCGTTATGGTGAATTGTGCAGCTGTTTTGCCTGCATATTCGGCTGCGAGGGCCTCGGAGGTTACGCCATTAACAGCCACTTTGTCGCCTGCCGACCAGAGTACCGGATATTCGGTGCCGGTCTTGTCGCCAAGCGAGGTGCGGGTAGCGTCGAGGCTGAGTCCGATAACTACCTTGTTGTCATTGTTTACGACCTCTTTCGTTGCGTCGGTCGTACATCCTGCGGCCAGCATCATCAATGCCGAGCCCAAAATCATTGAAATCTTTTTCATGGTTTTTTCTCTGTTTTCGTTCGACATTTCAGTTAATCCCATTCGCCATCCTTTTCGTAGATGTCTTCCGTTTCGATGCCGCTCTCGGCAAAGCCCGTTTCGATGCGCACGGACAGCTCCTTAATTTCGGGTGCGAAATAGTTCCCTCCCCCGATGAATCGTTTGAAATTCATAAAAGTTAAAGTTTTTAGTTGGTTTTATTAGTTGTTATGTTGCGTTTTTTCGTTTGCAGGCCGAAATCGACCTACTAAAATAGGTATTTTTTTCGTGTCGTGCAAATTTTTTGCCCGATTCTTGATTTTTTGGGTATAAAAAAGTCTTTAAGGACATCAATGTCCTTAAAGACCTTATATTGCGGCGACGTGAGCGTCAGATCTTGTTCAGTGCGTCGAACCCCTTGCCGTAGACGCCCATGACCGAACCTGCGGTGATGAATGCCTCGGAGTCCACGCTCTTGATGACTTTCAGTATGTAGTGCATGTCGCGTTTGCGGCATACGACCA
>CAZESW010000197.1:1612-3575 GCA_964514795.1 uncultured Alistipes sp. | reverse complement strand
AATCGGTCGGTGTGGAGATTCACTCCGGACGCAACCGAATCGTGCGCCGCATGTTTGAGCATCTCGGCTACTCTGTGACGAAACTCGACCGCGTTTACTATGCCGGTCTGACTAAAAAGAACCTCAAACGCGGTGCATGGCGGTTCCTCACCGACGACGAGGTGAACCGTCTGAAATCGGGCCGCTACGAGTAGGCGGTGCGTGATAACGGGTAATCTGCTGCGTTGTTTGCGGGCCGGTTGCGGCTAAAGAATAAGGTAGTTTAAGGTAATAAAAGTAGATAAGGTGTTTAATGTAGCCGAATACGGGTATCATTAAGCACCTTAAATATATTAGAGCGGCAGGCTTTTATCCACCTTATAAATTATTACCGCCCGGTCTGTTGCGTCACTCCTGCTCTGCGCCTTGCATCTTACCCTTTCTGGCGCACCTTGGCAACCTGCTACAACAAAATGGGATATGTCTTTGACATATCCCATTTTGTTTATGGACCTTATGGTCTTTAAGGATTTTATCGTTTCTTTGCTTTCCTCTCGGCCGCTTGCAGTCGGCGCAGAATCTCGATACAGACCCATGCGTCGGTTGCGGCGTACTGTTGCTGTTGAGGCGTCAGAGTCTGCGCCTCCCAGTTGCTCAACCGCTGTGCCTTCGATACCTTCTTGCCGATGATGATGCCCGAAAGTTTGCGCAGACTGCGGTCCTCGATGCCGAAACGACCGACTTCGTTTTGCAGGTCGATGAATCCGCGTGCCTTGAAGTGTCGCAGCGTATTCAGCGCGAGAATATCGTTCTGAACCGCAGCACCGACCTTGGCGATATTCTCGTCTTGCAGTATCGCGATTAGCGCCTTGTCGAGCGGAACCTTGTTCAGTCGTATAAGGAAGCACACATCGTCGGTCGAGAGTTGCAGCAACGCGACTTTGTTCGTCATTCCGGATGTGAACGACGGACGGGTTTCGGTATCGAAGCCGATAACCTTCTGCGTCGCGAGAACCTCGCATGCCCGCAACAGGTCGCGCACGGTATCGACGACGACTATTTCGCCGTCGAACCGCACCGGTTCCAGTTGTGCGACATCTTCATTGGATATGGTCGATGCGAACTTTGCCACGATTGCCGACTATTTCTTGCGCTGTTGTTTCTGCATCTGCTCCTGCTGACGCATCAACTCCTCGTATTTCTGCTGGAAACGCGATTTCTTGCCTTTGGTGTTCTTCGCCATGTTGGAGTGGACGAGGGCATGTATCTTGTTGTCGTCTATCAGATTGCGGATAGCAATGGTCTGAATTATCGTGAACAGGTTCGACAGCAGATAGTAGTAGCACAAACCGCTCGCATAGTCGTTGAACCACAGCAGCATCATTACCGGCATCATGTATACCATCATGAACTTCATGCCCGCCATCTGCGGCTGCGACGATGCGCTCTGCTGGTAGTTCATGTAGGAGAATGCGAAGAATACCAGTGCCATAAGCAGTGCGAACAGACTTACATGGTCGCCGTAGAACGGAATGCTGAACGGCAATTGCAGAATGCTGTCATACGACGAGAGGTCGTCGCTCCACAGGAACGACTGCCCGCGCAACTCGATACTTGCAGGGAAGAAACGGAACATAGCGATAAGAATCGGCATCTGGATAAGTGCCGGAATGCAGCCGCCCATGATGTTCACGTCCGCCTTCTTGTAGAGTTCCATCGTCGCCTGCTGCTTCTTCATGGCATCCTCCTGACGCGGATATTTGGCGTTGATAGCCTCGATTTCGGGTTTCAGAACGCGCATCTTCGCCGTCGAAAGATAGCTCTTGTAGGTGAGCGGGAAGATTACGAGTTTCACGAGAATCGTCAGTATCAGAATGATAAGACCGAACGACGCGATGTACTGTTGCAGGAAATCGAATACCGGAATCACCACCCAGCGGCTGATGAAACTCGAAACCAGCCATCCAAGCGGAATTATGCGTTC
>CAZESW010000197.1:0-1602 GCA_964514795.1 uncultured Alistipes sp. | reverse complement strand
ATTTTGCGAAGCCCCGGATATTTGTTCGGACCGAGATAGAACGAGAACTTGTAATCCTCGGTCTGCGGCGTGTATGCGACTGCGGTTTTGAGCGAGAAATCCTTGATGAAGCCCGACTTGTCGGCCTCGGTATCGAACGCCATGTCGGCGTATGTGAACTTGGTGTTGCGCGCGATGAACGTCGAGGAGAAATACTGCTGCTTGAACGAAACCCAATCGACCGACGACGAAACGTTCTTGTCCTTGTCGCCCGTAGCCATGCCCAAATCCTCGATTCCGACTTCGTTCGGGAAGTGGTAGGCGATTGTGGTGTATGTGTTCTCGGTCTTGTAGCTGCGCTCGTTCTGATACGAACGGTTACTCCAATCGATGCCGATGCTCGTCTGGTTCGCCATCATCGGTGCGAGATTGTTGAACTTAACCTCGAAATCGACGAGATAGTCGCGCTCCGGACGGAGTTCGTCGTAAATCGTGTAGATGTAGTCCAGCGAAGCATCATCGCCGATTGGCAGACGCATGGTGACGATTTTCGCCTTGTCGTCGTTGCGAACCGGCAGAAGCTCGAAGTTGTGCTCTATCGTGTTCACCTTGACGTTGCGCATGTTGTTTTTCAGATAGAACGACATGTCGAAACGTGCCGTCTCGGGGTCGAACAGCTTCACGAGCGTATTGCGTTCGTCCTTCGGAGCATATTTGGTGTACTCTTTCAGCGTGACGTCGGCGATTTGCGCACCCTTGGTCGAGAACAGTATGCGTAGAACGTCGTTTTCCACAACTATCTCCTCGACGCTCCCGGCATCGGCAATGAACCGGTCGGTTTCGACAGACTGCGGCTGTGCGGGTTTCTCGGTCGATGTCGCACCCGTCGATGCGGCGACACTCTCCGCGGCAGGCTGCGAGGCATCATCCTCGGCGAGAACGAGTGCCTGCTGCGCCTCCAACGAAGCGTTGTACTTGGACTGCTCGTAGTTGGTATAGAGCATGAAGCCCAGAAATATCAGGGCGATAAGGACGAATCCTATTATGGACTGTTTGTTTTCGTTCATTTTTCGTTAAAACTGTAAATTCTACTTCTTTTCGGCATACTTCATCGCTTCGGCAACGAATGCGACGAACAGAGGGGCCGGACGTTCGACCGTACTCTTATATTCAGGATGGTACTGCGTACCGACGAACCACGGATGGTCGGCAATCTCGACGACCTCGACCAGATTGGTGTCGGGATTTACGCCGACAGCTTTCATTCCCGCCTGTTCGAACATCTCGCGGTAGTCGCTGTTGAACTCGTAACGGTGGCGATGGCGCTCGACGATATTTGTCGTTCCGTATGCCGCAGCGGCATGCGAACCCTCGGCGAGCGTGCAGGCATAACCGCCCAGACGCATCGTTCCTCCCTTTGCCGTCACTCCCTTCTGGTCCTCCATAAGGTCGATGACCGGATATTTCGTCGCCTGCTCCATTTCGCTCGAATTGGCGTTTTCGAGACCCAGCACGTTGCGGGCGAACTCGATTACGGCGCACTGCATTCCGAGGCAGATGCCGAAGAACGGAATCTTGTTCTCGCGGGCATAGCGCACGGTCTCAATCTTACCCTCGATTCCG
>CAZESW010000196.1:0-3606 GCA_964514795.1 uncultured Alistipes sp. | reverse complement strand
TCCTGAACGAGAGCGACTTTCAGGCCCAGACGCGAAGCTGCGAGAGCCGCGCAGATACCCGAAATACCGCCTCCGACAACGACGAAATCGAACGTGCCGCGGTCCTCAGGCTTGTTCTCGCCGAGCAGAGCAGTACGGAGTGCGAAATATGTTTCGAGCGAATCATCCGGCATTTCGTCGGTCTTGGTGAGGATAATCGCGTCGCAACGTGCATCGAAACCCGCGAGGTCGTGCAGCGCTATCGTGTGGCGGCCCTTGGCGAGCGAGAACTTGCCGCCCTTCTGCCAGTACCAGTTCACCTTGTCGGTTCCGAATACGGTCTCGTCCGCCGTACCGTCCACGAGAACCTGGAAGATACCCGGCGTAGGGCCGTCGGACCAATGTTTCGTCCAGTTCTTGGTGCGGACGAGCAGCGTATACTCGCCGTCCTCCGGAATCTCTACGGTCGTCACGGCATCCTTTGCAAGAGGAGTACCCAGACCGTGAGCCATCAGATAGGACGAGCCCATCTGCAATACGAATTGCTGTTCAACGAGCCAGTCACCGTGGTCGGCGAAAGTCGTTGCCAATGTCATTACCGAATTTTGTAAATTCATCTCTTTAAATAGTTGTTAAAGTTATACTTGTTTGTCAATAGTCTTTCCTATTTAGCAGTCCTCGCTGCGGGCCGCCGTAGTATCTATGAGCGTATAAACCTGCAAATACGGCATGTCGGTGCGGCCGACGCCCTTGCGCATCAGAGCCTTCAAATCTTCGAGATACGACCCGTAAACATCGCGCGGCAGAGCCTTGCGGCGGCGGCATATCGCGGCAGCCATGCCGACGACCTCGCCCATCATAGCCGTAGTGCGCATGACGCGGACGGTGCCGAGGGCGACGTGGCTAACGCTGATGTTGCGTCCCGCCATGAACATGTTCGTTATATCCTTCGAATAGAAGCAGCGGTACGGAATCGGATAGAATCCGAGCGGATCGAGATGTCCGCACGAGAGATATTCGCGGCCCGGGAACAGTTTGCTGTTTTCCGGGTCCGGATAGTGCTGGTCGATATACCACGAGGTCGAGGCACTGGCATCGGGATAGATGACGTTCTGCTTCAAATCCTGTTCGCGCAGTACGAATTCGCCGATAAGACGGCGCGATTCGCGCTTTCCGGCGACATGCGACACCCAGCCGAGGTAACTGTTCGTATATTCGTCCTTCTGCGAGAATCGGTTTTTCAGATACGCCCAGTTGGAATAGGCGACATACATTCCGTAGTCGCGGATACGTTCGGCATCGGCTATCTGGTCGTCGCGCATGCCGACCTCCCAGTACCACTGACCGCGGCGCACCTTCTGCACACTGCGCTCGTCGATAGGCAGGCCCCAGTCGATGTCGGGGAACGGACGGGCAGCGTCGGCTTCGAGGCAGTACCACTGCAACGATGCGCCCATCGTCATGCCGTCGGCCTTGTCGGGAGCCGACTCCTCGCCGTATTCCGATTTAGCCTCGCGGCCCATGTGCCACTCCGCACCTGCGAGAACGCCGAGAACGGCATCGCCCGTACAGTCGGCGAACAGTTTGCCTGCAACGCGGATACGGTCGTAGCCGTCCACGTTCATCGCCGTAACGGAGGTTATCGTATGGTCGTCGCTCTTCGCGACTTCGCAAACGCGATAGCCCGTAAAGAGCGTGATTCGTTTCTCGGCCTCGATGACAGCCATTTTCTTCTCGTCCTCGTATATCTCCGGAGTGCGGGCATTGCCTTTCGTCGCAGGACCGAACTCGTTGAGCAGGTAGCCGAGCGACGGGTACATGCCTATATTCAGACGGCCGCCCAGACCTACGCGAACCTCCGACGAGTTGTTGCCGCCCAGAACGTGTCTGTCCTGAATCAGCGCGACCTTCGAGCCGAGACGTGCCGCAGCAACGGCAGCGCACATACCGGCCACACCGCCGCCGACAACCACGAAATCGAATTTGCCGCGGTATTCAGCCTTCGACGGCAGACCGAGCAACTTTTTGCGCAGAGTCTTGAATCCTTCGACCGTATTCGCGGGAGCCGTATTGCTTTTTGTGAACAGAATCGCGTCGCAGCGAGCATCGAAGCCCTGCAAATCGTGCAGAGCGACCGTATGTTTGCCCTTTTTCAGCGAGAGTTTCGCTCCTCGCTGCCAGTGCCATTCGGAGTCGCCGTTGCCGAAGGTCGTACCCTCGCACTCGCCGTCCACAAGGATGTTGAATACGCCCGGGGTCGGAGCATCGGACCAGTATTTCGTCCAGTTGCGGGTACGGACGAATACGTTGTACTCGCCGTCAGCCGGAATCTCCATTTCGGTCGAGGCATCCTCGACACGAACGCCCAGTCCGTGAGCGAGCAGATAGGTCGAACCCATAAGGTCGATGAACTGTTGGTCGGCTGTCCAGCCGCCGCGCTCGGCAAACATCGAAGCGAGCAACAATACGGAATTTTCGCTGTTCATATAAGCTGTTTTTTAGTTTTTGTCTTTCGGTTCGCTGCGCCGTCCGGCCGACCCTCCCTCGGCGAACTGCGGTTCGACGATATAACGGCTCGGTACAGCATTTTTCTCTATCATGTCGCGCAGAAGTTCGAACGACCTGACGCCCAACGCCTCGACAGACTGCCCGATATGGGCGACGGTCGGATTGTAGAGGTCGAAAACCTCGTTGTCGTCGAAGCAGACGATAGCCATATCGTCGGGCATGTGCAGTCCGAGCGTGTTCATCGCCTGCAAAGCCATGAGCGACAATGTATTCGTCGGGAATATCATGGCCTCCACACCCCTGCGACGGGCATCGGCGACAATCTGCGTAACGCTGTCGCCCGCCTTGCCGTAGACGGTGCGGTGAATCCCGGTGAATTCGTCCAGTCCGAGTTCGCGCATAGCCTCGGCATATCCCGCTTCGCGGTCCTTGATTGTCGAAACCGCCATATCGTAACTGACGAGTTCGATGCGACGATAGCCGTTGTCGAAGAGTTTGCGGACACCCATCCGGCAGGCTCCGGCATTGTCGAGCAGCACGCGCGAAGCCTCGATGCCCTCTATGTCGCGGTCGAGCAGGACCACGGGCATTCCCGTTTCCACCACACGGCGGACGGTCTGTTCGCCACCCGCGCACGACGCTATTATAAGTCCGTCCACGCCCTTGTTTGTCAGCACCGAAACCATGCGTTCGAGTTTGTCCGCTTTCTCGTCGGTACTTGCGAAAAGGACGGTATAGCCCGATTCGTATGCCACATTTTCGATATAACGGACTATATCCGAAAAGAAACGGTTGGCGATATCCGACACGACGACGCCGATAGTGCGGGTCTTGCCGCTGCGGAGACTGCTCGCCGCGCTGTTGGGATGGTAGTCGAGACGCTCGGCGATTTCCAGAATACGCGCGACAGTATCCTCGCTGACGCGGTATGCCTCCTTGCCGTCCGCCCGCCGGTTGTTGCGGTTCATGACGAACGAAACCAATGCGATAGAGACTCCCGCCTCACGGGCTACATCCTTTATAGTGACTCTCTTTACCATTTTGCGCACCTTTCGGGTGATGACGAAGCAAAGATATAAAACGTTTTAGCAACTTGCAAATTTTTTTGCAGGGAAAGAA
>CAZESW010000195.1:0-3648 GCA_964514795.1 uncultured Alistipes sp. | reverse complement strand
ACCTCCTTTATAATATTGGTATCGTGCGGAGCGGTTACCTGCGAACCGTCGCTCCAATAAGCCTTATAGCCATTGTACTCCTTCGGATTATGCGAGGCGGTAACCATCACGCCCGACTGGCATTTGAGTTCGCGAATGGCGAAACTCAGCTCCGGAGTAGGACGAAGCGCATCGAAAAGGAACACCTTGAAGCCGTTCGAAGCGAAGATGTCGGCGACACGTTCGGCGAACATGCGCGAATTGTTGCGCGAGTCGTGCGAAATAGCCACACGAATCTCCTCGTTCGGGAAATTGATTTTGAGGTAATTCGACAGACCCTGCGTAGCGAATCCAACCGTATAGATGTTCATGCGGTTCGTTCCTGCGCCCATGATTCCGCGCAGACCGCCCGTACCGAACTCCAAATCCTTGTAAAAACTCTCGGTGAGTTCGTTCGCGTCATTCTCCATCAAATATTTTACCTGCTGTTTTGTAGCCTCGTCGTAATCGCCTTCGAGCCACTTGCGAGCCTTGCTCAATACTGTCTGTTCCAAGTTTTCCATATCTGTCAGTTTTTGTTGGTTTTTCTTAATTGCAAATATAAGAAAATTATTTCTAATATTAAATATCAACGAGTTAAAAATCGGAGTCGAAAAAGCAGTAAATTTCCATATATAAAAAAAATTAAGAAACAATAGTGCAACCTATTTTTTTAATATAAATTTATTCACAACTTTGCAATGTCGAAAGGGACACTTGACAGTCACGAACGACTAAGTCTGCCGATACACGCCGGCAACTTACTGATAGACAAACAAGATGGTTACTAATTCGGTTACATACAACGACGCATGGCAGAACTGCCTCAGCCAAATCAAGGCGCAAACCTCCGCCGAGGAGTTTGCGAAATGGTTTCTGCCCATCATTCCGCTGGAATACAACGGAACGACCCTGCGTCTTCGCGTACCGAACAAGGATTTCGTGAAGCAGATTGAGAGCAATTATCTTCGCGTTCTCAAACCGCTAATCGACCAGTCATTCGGCCAACAGACCCGTTTGTGCTATGCGGTACCAAAGAGCGATATACAGATGTCGATTGATTCGTCGGCGGATGCGACTCTCACGGCGCGTCCGTTCAGCACGCAGACCGACACTGCAAATATACGCAATCCTTTCGTCATTCCGGGGCTGAAAAAGATTATTATCGAACCGCAGCTCAACAAAAGCTACACGTTCGCCAACTTCATCGAGGGCGAGTGCAACCGTCTGGTAAGATCTGCCGGCATGTCGGTAGCCGTAAACCCGGGCAGCAACACGCCGTTCAACCCGCTCTACATCTACGGCGATTCTGGACTGGGCAAAACCCACATAGCGCAGGCAATCGGCAACGAAATCCGTCAGCGTTATCCGGAATTGCAGGTATTGTACGTTGCGATGAGCAAATTTCAAGCCCAATACCAGTCGGCGACGATAAACAAGGAGATTCCGGATTTCATCCATTTCTATCAGGCGGTAGACATCCTGATTCTCGATGATATTCAGGAGCTTTCCGGCAAACCGGGAACACAGAACGCATTCTTCAACATATTCAACCACTTGCAGATGTCGGGCAAACAGCTGGTGCTGATTTCCGATAAACCGCCGGTAGAGTTGAAGGATATCGAGGAGCGACTGCTTACCCGATTCAAATGGGGACTGTCGGCACAGATACTGACGCCGGACTACCATACGAAAATAAAGATTATAAAATCGAAGGCGGCACGACTGAATGCGGAGATTCCGGAGGATGTCGTAATATACCTGGCGGAGAATATCTGCGCCAACATCCGCGAAATCGAGGGCGCCATATCGTCGCTTATCGCCAACACCTCGTTCATGGGCAAGCGCATAACCATAACGCTCGCAAAGGAGATACTGAAAGCATACGTTTCGCTGTATCAGAAAGAGGTGACGATAGAGCACATAATAGACGTCGTCTGCGACTACATGTCTATCGACAAGGAGCGGTTGAATTCGTCGGAACGCACCCGCGAGGTGGCAATAGCCCGCCAGTTGGCAATGTATCTTGCGAAACAGCACACCAAATCGCCGCTTACCGCAATCGGGATGGCGATAGGAGGCCGCAACCATGCGACGGTACTCCATTCGTGCAAGACCATCTCCAATCTGATAGACATCGACAAAACGTTCCGCACACAGGTCGAGGAGATAGAAAAACTCGTTTCGGCATAGTGTTTTAAAGCCTTTAAAGTCCTTAACGATTAAGGACCTTAAAAATATCCCTGCACTATGGACCAGCCCAAGATAGAGAGGATGTTGCGTCTGATGAAGATGCTGACGGCGAATGTCGAATACACGGTAGACGACATAGCCGACCGGCTCGGCATGTCGCGACGCACCGTATACCGCTACATAGACACGTTCCGCGATGCGGGATTCGTAATCAAAAAGAGCGGACAGCATATCCGCCTCGACAAGGAATCGCCTCATTTTAAGGATATCTCGCAACTCGTCCACTTCACCGAGGAGGAGGCGGTAATTCTCCGGCGTGCAATAGAGAGCATCGACGACACAAATCTGCTGAAACAGAATCTGAAACGCAAACTGTATTCGGTTTACGACAGCAAAACGCTCGCCGACACGGTCGTAAAGGGCCACAATGCGGGCAATGTCCACACATTGATAGAGGCAATTGAAGATAAGCGGCAGGTCATCCTGCGCAGTTACCATTCGGCGCACTCGATTCGCGACCGAAGGGTAGAGCCGTTCGGATTCACGACAAACTACGTCAATGTATGGTGTTACGACACAGATGACGGCAAGTGTAAGATTTTCAAGACTGCCCGCATCGACAGGGTAGAATTGCTCGACGACGTATGGCAACACGAACCGGAGCACGAGGAGGGATATATCGACATTTTCCGCATGATAGGTTCGGAGCGAATTCCCGTAAAGCTGGAACTGGGTATGCTGTCCCGCAATCTCCTGCTCGAAGAGTATCCGCTGTCAGAAAAATATATCGCACAGACCGCCCCCGAACGATGGACGCTCGAAACCGATGTCGCCAATTTCCACGGCATAGGGCGGTTCGTCGCCGGACTGTTAGACGACATACGCATAATCAAGCCGGTCGGACTTATCGACTACATAAAGGATTATCTCGCCAGATACGGCATATAGCGGCATCCTACCGCAAACACGCTATTAAAAATCTTGGTAACTATATACAACTTTACACCAAACCAAGTCAGGTAACGTATTCGGAAATCCGACTATCGCGATTCTCGCGGCGAAGCCGCGTATACAAATGTTACCCACCCCCTAAATCCTCCTGTGAGGGGGACTTCGGTCGGAATCCGCAAGGGCATACGGCTTCGGAATATCGTCAGTATAGAATTGTATATAATCGCCAAAATTTTAAAGACTTTGAAGTTTTTTTCGCAAATTTTTCATTGTGTCAAAACTTGACACTGCGATATCGTTCCTTTGCACCATGAACAAACAAAAACAACTGAACTATGGGAACGATTTACAGAATTAAATGCGAACACTGCGGAACGCAGTTCATGCACAGCCGCGGCGAAGACTACGGATTCACAAGAACATGCATAAATTGCGAGAATCACATCGAGACCGAGAATGCGATACGCTGTCCGTCGTGCATGAAAC
>CAZESW010000194.1:0-3730 GCA_964514795.1 uncultured Alistipes sp. | reverse complement strand
GCACCTTCTCGCCGAGCATGTAGCCGCGCTGTACGACATCTATTACCTTGCCTTTATTCTCCTCGCCCGCCGCGAATTTGGCTACCGCCTCATGCAAATCGGGGTCGAAATCCTTGCCGACGGCCTCGATTTCGGTGACGTTCTTCTGCCGCAGCGTGTCGATGAACTTCTGCATCACGAGTTTCTCTCCCTCGCGGAGTGCGTTTATGTCGTCGCTCTTCTCCGAAGCGCCGACTGCACGGATTACGTCGTCCAGAACGGGAAGCATCGCTTTAAGCACGTCGCTGCCGCCGCTCTGAATCAAATCCATCTTCTCGCGCAGGGTGCGCTTGCGGAAATTGTCGAACTCCGCCTGCAAACGGATGTATTTGTCGCGCCAAACCTCGGCTTCGTTTTCCGCGGATTTCTCGGTTGCCTCCGCCGCCGCATTGTCGGCATCGGCTTCGAAATCTGCCACCTTGTCAGATGCACCGTCCGCATCCCCTGCCATATTGTCATGCGCCGAAGCGTCGCCCGTCGGCCGGCCTTCGCCGCCGACAACCTCGTCGTCGCTGTTAATCTCCTGAGTGTAAGTGCTCTCTTTCTTCATATCTGACTTTTTGTATTATCTTCTGTTATATAGTTGCGCAAAACCTGTACCGAATTGCGGAATGTGCCGCCCATCAGAACAGGTTGTCGTACATCGACTGGCTCTTGTCGTATTTCAGGTCGGCGAGCGACGATGCCTTGACTCCGATATTGAAACTCCAACTGCGGTGGGTGCCGAACGGAATCCATACGAACGACATCTGCCAGCAGTGCAGGTCGCGGGTGATGGATATGGAGGTCGTCGTCATCTTCTTGTTCTGTATGTCGAAACCCGTCGTGACTGTGATACCCGTTTTCGGCGTGAGATTGACGCTTCCGTTGATACCGATTGTCTGCGTGACGTTCTTGCGGTAACCCGTCGTGCCGTTATTGACGTACTGGATTCCGTAACTTATGACGTAGTTGAATCCGAGGTTCCACGGTATGGAGAAGTCGTAGTATCCCGCCGCCATGTAGCGCCGTCGCAATACAGGGTCCATCAGTCCGTAAGGGTCGGAATACGGGTTGAAGTACTCCGGCGGAATGGTGTTGATGTCGTTTATCGCCGACTGCGACTTGTTCTGCCGCGACTTGAACGAGTAACCGAAACTCCAACCGGTATTGACGATACGTCCCAACAGTCCGCGGCGTATCATCAGCTTGTTGTAGCGCACGCCCTGCGGCGAAACCTCGTAAGGGTCGAGCGTCGCCGAGAGGTTGATTCCGAAGTTGCCGTAAATGGTCGTACGGAACGAAACGGGCAGGTTGGACAACCGCATCGAATCGGCGAGGAAGTTGTACGAACCGCTGATTTTCAACTCGTCGATGAGTTTGATTTTCTTTACGCCCGACGAATCGCGCTTGCTCAGCACCTTCATTTCGAGGGTCTGTCCGAGCGAGAACGTGAGTGCCGCGCTCTGTCCCGAGCCCGGAACTCCGTAGGCGTTGTCGGCGTAAGGCGAATAGACGTTGTAGCCTCCGAGCGAATCCGCCTGAACGGTCTTGTAGAATCCGTATTTCTGCTTTCCGAAATTAGGCGCGTAGGAGAATCCGACCGACGGAGCTATGGTGTGGCGGACGGCCTGCACCTTGCTGGTCTTCTTCTTGAACTGCCACATGCCGTAAATCGTGGTGCTCATGCTCACCGAAGCGTTGTAATTGTAGATTCGGTAGAATCCGTATTCCGGATCGAGTTTCTCTATCTTGTTCGTTTCGGGATTCCACTCCTGCATCTGACGCTTGAAATACCAGCGCTCCGTGTAGTTGAACTGCGGCGAGATGTTGATGTAGTTGAACAGCGTGAACTGAGCCGATACCGGCAGCGAGTGCTCGATACCGTTGCGCATGCTCTTCAATGTCTCCTTGGTGAAGAGTTTGTCCTCGGTCGCCGATACTGAGTTTTGCAGTTTTCCGGTGTAGGTGAACGAAATCTTTTCGTACCAGCGCTGCTTTCCGACTGCCTCCTTGCGCTTGAACGGATATACTCGCGAGACGTTGAATACGACCGTCGGCAGCGTTATCGAGAGCGCACGTGTCTGCGAGTTCTGCGATACCGCCATGTTCATCGACAGCGAGAACGGCGTTCCCGCCCAGTTCTTCGAGTAGGAGATGGACGAGTTGGTCTGCGTCGAGAGAATGTCGTTGAGCGACGTCGCCGAATACTTGCTGTAACCGCTCGACGAGAGGTTCACCGATGCCGAGAATGTCGAACCGGGGTTGGCCTTCGGATCCTGCGAGTGCGTCCACATGAACTTGAAGTTGTTCTGCTTTATGTAGTCGGGTTCGCCTTTGTCGCCCGTCTTGACGCTCGAAAAGTCGAACGTGAAGTTGCCGGAGAACTTGTACCGCTTGTTGTAGCGCGACGATGCCGACACCTCCCACGAGCCGAGCGTGTAGATACCGCCCTGAATGGCGAGGTCCATGTGCTGTCCGAGGATGAAATAGTAACCCAATCCGCGCAGGAAGAATCCTCGTGCGCCGTCCTCACCGTACGACGGCATCAGCAGTCCCGACTTCGGACCGAGGTTGATAGGGAAGAAGCCTTCGGGAATACCGAGGAAATATATCGGCACGTCCTCCATGACGAGATATGCCGGACCCGTGATTATCTTCTTGCCCGGAATAACCTTCGCCTTGGTCATCGCCAGATAGAAGTGCGGATGGTCGGTATGGTCGCAGGTCGTGTATTTTCCCGACTGGATATTCACCGTGTTGTCCTCCATCTTCTTGATTCTGCCGCCGACGAGCCAGCCGTCGCCCTCCTGTGTGGCGACGCCCTGAATCAGCGCCTTTTTCGAATCGAAGTTGTAGGTTATGGTGTCCATCGTGTACGACGAGCCGCCGTCGGTGAACACAGGGTGGGTGTTTACCGGCTGACCGTCCACCGAATCGGGCTTTCCGTAGGCGTAAACCTCTTTGGTCTCCATGTCAATCTGCATGAAGTCCGCCTGCAACGACTTGTCCTCGTATTTTACGTCGCCCTTGTTGTAAATGTAGACTTTCTTGTTGATGACGTCGTAAACGAGCGAGTCGGTGTTCTTGCCGTCGATTATCTGGTCGAGACCTCCGCCGCTTTGACGACGCACCGTATCCATTATCGGCCGCGGAGCATTTACATCCGCCGAGTCCTGCGGCATCGTTCGCACCAGAGAGTCCGTCGCTGGCATATCGGCAATCGGTTGCTGCAAAGCCGTAGTTCCGCCCGCCGTTTCGGCACGACGGCGCGCACGACGGCTTTCGCGAATTGCGCGAACTGTCGACGTGTCGGGCTTCGGTGCAGTTGCCGCAACCGAATCCTGCATTCCGAATCCGTCGGTCGCAATATCGCCGTCGAGACGTTTCGGCGACGCTACGCCGAACACCATCTGCGCTGCGGCTATCGCAATCGACACGGACAGGATGTATTTTAACCTAAAATGTTTCAAAAATCCAATAATTTTTCGTACCTTTGCCGACGCGTCGGCAAAAACGCAAAACATGCACTTGTATGCGTGTGAGCACGTTTTTTCAGCGCGTAAAGATAATTAAAAAAGTCCATATATTGGAAACTGTTTCGAATTTTTGGAGTTTACGACATAAAAAGTTTCGGCTTCTCCGAAGTACTTTTCGGGTAAATAATCCCGAAATAAAATTCAAAACGGTTTCTCGAATTTTACGGTTGCTT
>CAZESW010000193.1:1886-3730 GCA_964514795.1 uncultured Alistipes sp. | reverse complement strand
AACTCACCCTTGGCATTGAGCACCGGCGAACCCGAGTTGCCGCCCGTGATGTCGCAGTCGGCGAGGAATCCTACGTGCAGCGTTCCGTCCCTGTCGGCATAGCGTCCGTAGTCGCCCGCAGCATAAAGCTCCTTCAAACGCTCCGGAACCGTAAACTCGACAGGATTCGACTTGTCCTCCTTCTCGATTACGCCTTTAAGCGTCGTAAAGTATTCGTACTCCACGCCGTCCTGCGGCGAGTAAGGCAGTACGCGGCCGTATGTCATGCGGATTGTCGAGTTTGCGTCGGCAGCCCACGCCTTGTCGGGATATTGGAGCATCAGACCCGCGATATACTTGCGCTGTCCCTCGGCGAAACGCATTGCAACCTCCGGAGCGACACGGCATTTGGCATTCACGAATTCGTCTATCGACCGCGTAATGGCGACGGTCGGGTCGGCAGCTACCTTTTCGGCCGAGAAATCGTCGATAAGAGCCATCGTAGCCTCTTCGGACGCAAAAACGGAGTTGTCGTACATATTATCGACAAAAGCCGCTATATCGCCTCCGAAATCCCTGTCGATGATGTCGGCATAGAACGACGGCAGCTCCTTCATGTTCTCACGCGCGATGGTGAGCATACGCACCGCCACCCTACGGTCGGTCGCCGCGTCGTAATCCTTGTAGAAGCCCGCGAAGGCAGCCTTGTAACGCTCCGCATCGTCGATTTTATCGACACTCGCGAGCGACCATGCCGGTTTGAGCAGCTCTATCGAGTAAAGGGCCTCGCCGACGAACTGCATGAGCGCACGGGGATATGTCCGCTCCCCGACGGCACTCCGTATCTTGTCGAGGGCGTCGATATAACCCTCCTCGGGCAGCGTATTCGCGGCAGCCCACCGGCGGAACGCCTCCTCCTGCGCCTGCTTCGAAGCCTTGACGCCGAGTTTGCGGATTCCGCGCGACATGCCTATCGAGTTCTTCCAGTAGTTGGACGAACGGGCATATTTCGAGGCGTATTTGATTCGCACCTCGTCGCTCGCCGCCATATCCTTTTTCAGAATCGCCTGACGTTCGCCGCGGATGAATATGCGCTGCGGATTGCTGACGTCGAGCATCTCGTCGATTTCGTAGGAGGTCATGTAGCGCTGCGTCGAACCCGGGAATCCCATAATCATCGCGAAATCCTTCTCACGGTATCCGTCGAGCGAGATTTTCAGATACTTCTCCGCCTTGTACGGAACATTGTCGGGCGAATAGGCGGCAGGTTTGTTGTCCTTGTCGGCATAGATGCGGAAAATCGAGAAGTCGCCCGTATGACGCGGCCACATCCAGTTGTCGGTATCGCCGCCGAACTTGCCTATCGACGTCGGCGGAGTACCCACGAGGCGGATATCCCTAAACACCTCTATCACGAACGCGAAATAGCGGTTGTTGCCGAAGAACGGGCGCACGATGATTTCGCGGCCGGGGTTTTCGTCCAACATACGTTTCTGTAACTCCTTCGCATTCTCCTGAACCATACGGCTGCGTTCCTGCTCGCCCGCCGTCGAAGGGATGTTGCCAAGAATCACATCGGTAACTTCGCTTATCTTGCGGATGAAGCGTATTTCGAGACCCGGAGCGGGAATCTCCTCGGCGTTCGACTGCGCCCAGAATCCGTATTTCAGATAGTCGTGCTCGACAGACGAGAGCGACTGAATGGCACCGTAGCCGCAATGGTGGTTGGTGAACACCAGACCTTCGGGCGAAACGACCTCGCCCGTGCATCCTCTGCCGAAAATCACTATCGCGTCTTTGAGCGACGACTGGTCGGCGGAATAAATATCGTCGGCGGTGAGTTTGCAGCCGTACTTCTTCATATC
>CAZESW010000193.1:0-1786 GCA_964514795.1 uncultured Alistipes sp. | reverse complement strand
GCCTTGCGGACCGACTCATCCATCACGATTTCGGGCGATTCATTTTCCAGGCAGCGGCAGATGCTCTCCAAAGTCACCATCTTCATATAGCGGCACTCGTTGCATCCGCATGTCGAATCGATTGGCGGAGCCGGAATGAACGTCTTCTCCGGATAGCGTCGCTGCATCTCGGCGAGTATTCCCGCCTCGGTTACGACGATGAATTCGCTGCGGTCGCTCCTGCCGCAGTATTCGAGGATTCCTGCCGTCGAGCCTACATAGTCCGCCACCTCGGCGACGTAAGCCTTGCACTCGGGATGCACGACCACTGCCGCCTGCGGGTGTTCGCGCCGCAGTTCGAGAATCTTTTCGAGCGAAAACTCCTCGTGGACGTGGCATGCACCGTCCCACAGCACCATATTGTCGCGACCCGTCAGCTTTTGGATATAGGAGCCGAGATTGCGGTCGGGAGCGAAGATTATAGGCTGTTCGCGCGGTATGCTCCCGACGACCTGCAAAGCGTTCGACGACGTGCAGCAGATGTCGGTCAGAGCCTTCACCCCGACGGTGGTATTGACATACGAAACGACCTTGTAACCTGGATATTTCGCCTTGAAAGCGGCGAATGCTCCGGCATCGCACGACTCGGCGAGCGAGCAGCCAGCCTCGGGATTCGGTATAAGCACCTTTTTGTCGGGCGAGAGCACCTTAGCGGTCTCCGCCATGAAGTGTACGCCGGCGAACAGGATGATGTCAGCATCGGTATCCTTCGCCTTTACCGACAACGCCAGCGAGTCGCCGAGGAAATCGGCCGCCTCCTGCACTTCGGGCGTCGTATAGTAATGGGCGAGTATTACGGCATTCTTCTCGCGTTTGAGTTCGGCGATTCTTTCGAGCAGTTTCGCCTTGTTATCGACCATGATTGTTATTGTTTAGTGTTTTTTTTATTCGTGTTCAAATTTTCAATCCGTCATCTCCGGTTATCGACAGGCTTTTTTTATTATTGTTTTATTCTTTTTAAATTTTAATAATAAATAAACAATAACAATAAAGGCTGTTGAAACTGTCGGTAACTTTTTCCGGAAATATTTACCGACAACCGACGTTCATAATCACCTCGTGCATCCGGTTGCGTTTCAGCGGCAGACAGTGTTTTTTCAACAATTGTCGAAAACGGTTATCAACATTTCGACACCGTTATTTTTCAACATCAGACCCCCTGTTTTCTGACGATAAAGTTTCGATAACTTTTCATAACTTTCCGTTTCCTGCGTCGCTCACGCCCGTTTTTCGGATTTTCGACGAGTTGTCAAAAGTTATCGAAAGTTGTTACATGGGTTATCAACACTTTTCGACCAGCTTTTCAACAACCTTTTCGGCGGCATGTCGATAATGTTCCTCCACCTGAGGGTCGGTTGCGGCAGCCGGCATTCCGTCGTCGCCGCCTTGCATTACCGACTGAATCAGAGGTATCTCCCCTATCGTGTCCACTCCTGCTTGTCCGGCATATCGGCTCGCTCCGCCCTTGCCGAAGATGTAGTAGCGGTTGTCGGGCAGCTCCTTCGGCGTGAACCATGCCATATTCTCGATGATGCCGAGTATAGGAATGTTCACATTGGGATTGCGGAACATCTCCACACCCCTCACGACATCGGCGACTGCGATTTGTTGCGGCGTCGAGACTATCACCGCACCGTCGATGTGCAGTTCCGAGATTATAGACAGATGAATGTCGCCCGTTCCCGGCGGCAGGTCGATGAGTAGAAAGTCGAGTTCGCCCCATTTCGTCTGGTGGATGAGCTGCCTC
>CAZESW010000192.1:0-3736 GCA_964514795.1 uncultured Alistipes sp. | reverse complement strand
GCGTTCCGGTAAGGGTCGGCACGAAGCAGGCTGTCGATATTACGAATATCGTCGGTGGCGGAGCTGCGAATATGACGTTCCTCGGTGTCGATATTTCGGATGCCGACAAGGCGAAAATCGGATTGGAGGGTTCGATGACCGTATCTTCGTCGGGTAAACTCTCCATCAAGTGCACCAAGTCGGGTTCGGCGCGCGTGACTATCCGCTTCATTGCGGGCGGCAACGCCGCAGGTACCGATACGACTATGGGAGGTATGGTTCTGTCGAAAGAGTTCGTGGTCGTAGCTCGCGGATTCTCGCGCAACGACGGATGGTTATAAACTTTTAGATATAGAGTGATATTATGAAAAGATTCGGAATATTTATAGCGATATTGGCTTTTGCTGCTGTACTCATGCCGTCCTGCGGTACTCCCGAGAAGGTGGATACGACATATGCATCTATCGAGGGCGAGTGGCACATGACATCGTGGAGCGGCGAAATGTCCGAGAACATCGACCTGTATGTAAAGTTTAATGCCGACCATACGTTCGTCGAGTATCAGAAACTGAGATTCCCGTATTTCGTCAAGTTTACCGGCTCGTATTCCATTGCCGATAAGGTGCTTACTGGCGTTTATGACGACAATACGCCTTTCAATTCGTCGTACAAAGTGGAGCTCGGCAACGACAATACGCGCCTTACTCTTTCGAGCCGTGAGAATCCGGACGACATCACCGTGTTCGTCAAGGAGACTATCCCGTCGGTCGTTGTGGACGGTACGCGCAGTCTGACCACCCTCGGCGAAGAGGTGTACAGCATCGGCAAGTTCTTCTAAAAGAATTTAAACATCCAATGTCTTTAAAGTACTTAAAGTCTTTAAGGTCGTTAATTTCAAAAGCCGCCTTTTCGGGCGGCTTTTTTATTTTCACCCGGCAACAGTAGTTGTCCGTATATTTGGCTTCGCCTTATATACTCCCGCTCGGTAATGCTCAAATAAATTTGGAATAATAAGTTCCCCGCACAGGCGGGGGATTTAGGGGGTGGGTAACACGAAAAAAGCAAAATCAGATTTTTGATTTTGCTCGCTTATTCGTATATTTGTTCTGCTAAACCTATAACTTTATTTATGAAACGCTTATTTGCCCTGTTGCTTCTCGCCATGTTCTGCGGCACTGCCGTAACGGCATACGGCGAAGAATACCGAACCGAAAAGAACATCGCTTATCGCGATGCCGCCGGTGATGAATATATCGACTCGATGTGCCGGCTCGACATCTATTATCCGACCGAAACCAAGGACTTCCCGACCGTGATATGGTTCCACGGCGGCGGACTCAAAGGTGGCAAGCGCGATATCCCGAAGACGTTGCAGCGCAAAGGATTCGCCGTCGTCGGAGTGGAATATCGTCTGACTCCGCAGGTGACGGTTGCCGATTGTATCGACGATGCCGCGGCTGCCGCCGCATGGGTTATCGGGCATATTGCGTCGTATGGCGGTGATACGGAGTCGATTTTCGTAGCAGGACACTCTGCGGGCGGCTACCTCACCTCGATGATTACCCTCGACAAACGCTGGCTGGCGCGCTACGGCATCGACCCCGACAAGGCATTTGCTGCCGTCATTCCGTATAGCGGTCAGTCGATTACGCATTTCACTCGCCGCAAGGAGATGGGTATTCCCGAGACATGCGCCGTGGTCGATGATATGGCGCCGCTCTACCATGTCCGTCCCGACTGCCCGCCAATGCTGCTTATGACCGGCGACCGCGAAATGGAGATGACGGGACGCTACGAGGAGACCGCCTATTTCTGGCGTATGATGACTATCGTCGGACATCCCGATGTGCGGATATACGAGTTGCAGGGATTCAAACACGGAAATATGCCGCAGGCGGGACATTATGTCGTGGTTCGGTTCATTCGCGAGATTCTGAAAAAGCGCGGCAAGTAACCTGCTGCCGGATACGACATAGGCGGACAAGAGATTGTCCGCCTATGTTTTTATGTATGGGAACTATCGCGCGTTTTCGCGGTCGAGCAGGTCGGCAAGCCGCAGCAGGGTAGTTACCGAACTGTAAGTGCAGTTTATCCAGTAGGTGCGGTAGCGGTCGTAGTTGCCCGAACGGAAATCCCACGTGGTCGGAATCTGTCCGTTTACCGGATTCTGTACCACCGTCAGATTGTCGGTCAGAGCCTTGCCCTTTGCGAAACAAACCATGTCGCCGGTCGCTTCGTAAAGGCTTAGCATCGCATTCGCGACGTTGCATGCGCTGTTGTCTACCGGTTTCTGATATTTGTACTGCTCGTAGACACACGGCGTCGCCTTCTCCTTGAAGCCGTTCGCTCCGACCGGCGTATCCCAGAACGTGAACTGGTCTTCGCTCAACCGCGCAAGGTCGGTCGCATATTCCAGAATCTCGTCCGTCGGCTCTCCTTTCGAGAGCAGATATGTCGCGTAAGGCGCTGCCGTGCAGTTTGTCAAATTCTCATACGGTTGCAGCCCCAGCACGCTTACATCCTCGAACTGCCCTGTAAGGTCGAAATTGCCGAGTGCTACGTCGTGCATCCACTGCTCGCCCTTCGCCTGCATGTCGGCATACGCCTCGACGCCGTAATCGGTTTTCAGCCGTTGAAGATAACTCAACAGCGGTTCCAGCATTGCGCACGCATCGTTTACCGACTCTCCGGTCGAGAAATCGACCTTTATAGGGAACGAACCGTCCTCGCGTTGCAGGCGACCGTATGTATCGGCGATTCCGAGCGCACGTTCGTAGTAGCATTTGTCGCCCGTCAGGTCGTAAAGGTCGAGGAATGCGTGTCCTGCGGCCGTCGCCTCCATCATCATCGTCTTATTCTGATTTTCCGCCCATTGCGACGCAATCAGATTCTTGTAGTATGTCGGCGGAAAGAATGCCAGCGGATGACCTTCGGGCTGGCTGCGGTCTATGAGGAACTGCGCGGCATTGCGTGCTATCTTCGTCGCGCATTCGGCATACTCGGGCAGCAGTTTGGCCAGCAGAACCTCCGAACGTACCGTCGCTCCGATAATCTTGCAGACGTAGGTATTGTGCCCGTAGTTCATGTCCGGCTCAGTATGGTCGCGCCAATGCTGTATTTCGGGCATGAAGTGAACGTAGACGAGTGCCATGCTGGCTGCCTGACGGTAGTCGCGCAACGGCGCCGTATATGGTCCGCAGAATGGATAGTCGCGCAGGAAGTCGCGTTCGCCGACGATGGCTGTCACCTTCCCGTCGGCATCGATAGCCTCGACTTTGAGGTGAATGTCGCCGACACCGACATCGTTCCATACGGGCGAAAGTGCCGCTTTCGGCGTGTCGGCAGTGAAACTCCACTCTCCGTTGCCGTCAGCGGATTTTAGCGTGAACCGATATGCGACGGCATTCTCCGCTTCGTCGAAATCGAATGCCGGAGCATAGATGAATTTTTTTGCGAATCCGTTCCAGAACGGATTTTTCCCTTCGTAACCCGGACGTATCGGGTCGAGATAACGGCTTTGCGCCTCGGCATTGATTTTCGCATAGTCGAGCCGGTCGCAGAACCCGCCTTTGTCGCAGTTGCATGACGTCAGCATCGCGCATGCCGCCAGAATGGGCAGTATAAGTTTCATAACGGTTGAAGTTTTTTGTTTTGGCAAATATATCAAGAATTTTCGACATGCGCAAACGTTTGTGCATACCAAATCAATACCTAACCGACAGAATTTTCTCTTCGTCTGCGTTGTTTCCCGCCCAAC
>CAZESW010000191.1:0-3854 GCA_964514795.1 uncultured Alistipes sp. | reverse complement strand
GCTACTCCTGCGTCTGCCAGACGAGAGCCGAAGCGCCGAGGATGCCGGCGTTCTTGTTCTGCAATCCGCTCGGCAGAATCTTCACCTTGTCCTTGAATGCGAACAGCATGTTCTCCTCCATGTAGTGCTTGATGTGGTCGGAGAGCAGCGCACCCGCCTTCGCAAGACCGCCGAAGAGGAATATCGCCTCCGGCGAAGTTACAGTTACCGCGTCGGCGAGCGCATGTCCGAGTTTCTCGCCCGTCAGACGGAACGCCTCCAATGCGATAG
Source organism: uncultured Alistipes sp. (assembly GCA_964514795.1). Taxonomy (GTDB): domain Bacteria; phylum Bacteroidota; class Bacteroidia; order Bacteroidales; family Rikenellaceae; genus Alistipes. The sequence continues at coordinate 3,584 of CAZESW010000191.1, read as the reverse complement.
GGTCGCCCTTCTTCGCCGCGGCCGAGAGCATCGCCGAGTCGAGCGAGTTGAACGGAATGTCGCGCAGCGGACTCGGTGCGTTCATCGTCGCCATCAATTCGAATGCCGTGCGCTTGATGCCGATTGCGGAAGCGTAGGTTTCGAGACAGCCGTGGCGTCCGCAACCGCATTCGCGGCCGTTGCGCTCGACGATGAAGTGTCCGAACTCACCTGCGAAGCCGTCGTGGCCGTAAATCAACTGTCCGTTTGCGACGAATCCCGAGCCGACGCCCGTTCCGAGCGTAATCATGATGAAATCCTTCATTCCCTTGGCATTGCCGTAGACCATTTCGCCGATTGTCGCCGCGTTTGCGTCGTTGGTCACATAAACCGGCGTGTCCGGGAAATGCCTGCGCACATCGCCCGCAAAGTCGAAGATACGCAGCGAATCGGGTTTGCCCTTGTCCTCCTCGGTGAATTTCCAGAGATTGGCAGGTGTCTCGATAGTGCCTTTGTAGTAGTTGGCGTTGGGTGCGCCGATTCCGATTCCGATAAGTTCGAATTCGAAGTTCAGTCCGTCGGCGAGCGTCTTCATCGCGTCGCACAAATCGGTTACATAGAAGTTGTAATCCTTGAAATGCGGATACGCCTTGGTCGAAATCACCGACTCGGCGTAGAGTTCGCCATTCTCGTCTACCAGTCCGAAGGCGGTGTTGATGCCGCCGAGGTCGATGCCGAATGCTAATTTTTTCATATATGTGCAGTTTTGGTTGTTTCTCTCTGTATGTCAAAGTTACGCATAAATCGCCACACTGCAAAATTTTAACCGCATTCGGTGGTGAAAAAGTGGATGCAGCCCGACATCGGTCGGGCTGCATCACGGATTTCGACGCCTTTTTCCTTACGGGATTCGGAAATCGACTGGCAGTACAAACCGTACATTTACCGGTTGGCCGGCATTGTTGCCCGGTGTCCATCGTTTGGAGCGTTTCAATATTTTGACAACCTCCTCGGACAACTTCTCGTGCGGCGATTCGAGAACCTTTATTTCTTGAATGTAGCCCTCCGTGTTGATGACGAATGCGACGAGTACACGACCCTCGATTCCGAGTTTCTTTGCTTCCTGTGGATAGGTTATGCTGTTCATTACCCACTCGCGGAATGTCATCAGATCACCGTTCAAATATTTCGGCATGACATCCGCCTTTATAACCGGCTTGTTGTCCGTCGCGTCGTTTTGAGGATTGCGTTCGAGTTCCAGATGCAGTGTAGGGACAGCACCGAGTTTGAATCTTTTGGGTTTGATAATGCTGGTGTGGTGCATCGCCATCGCTTTGGTCCCGCAGTCGGCTGTCAGAGTGAAATTTCCGTGTAAATCGGTGCGCGTTTTTTCGATGAAGATATTCGCTCCGCTTACAGGGTTGCCGTCCCTGTCGCGTATGTCCAACTCGTATTTACATGTATGGCCGTAGTCTGCGAGTTGTATGCCGTCGCGCAGCGTTACCACCTCTGCTCCGTACTGTTCTGCGAACTTCGGTTTGATGTTCGCTTGCGAGAGGGCGATGCGCACCTCGTCAGTAACCTCCCAGACCTGCTTTGCGGAGATTATCTCGTCCGGCTCGTAGTTGCTTATGTCGAACGTTCTGACGTATACGCCGTTTACGATTGAATATCTCGGTTGTTTCTTGTCGTCGGTCGTATCGCTCTTGAATCCGACCGGATTCAGCGTAATCTTTTTCCGCAAATCGGCCGAAAACGTTACGCGCTTTCTTTTGTAACCATTCGCGACGATATAACCTTTCGTGCCGTATTTTACCCGACAGGCGAACTTTCCGTCGGCATTCGTCTTGCCGTCCCGAGTCATTATATAGATATTCGACAGGTTGTTTCCTTCGCACGATACCGTTCCCGTATAATCGACGCTCTGACCTGCCGAGGCTATGTACATCGGCTTCTTGGATTTCAGAAATATAACCTCGTTTTCGGACAGTTCCTGCTCGGAGATACCCGCTTGTGCCGCGAGTTGGGCGACCTTCTTTGCGTTGCTGCCGATATTTTTGAATGCCGACATGTCTGCTGTCGTGGGGTCGAACGGTTCGGCGCGTTTGCCGTTGATGATGTATATCTGCTTTTTGCCGTCGTTCTCCGCCGCCTCTCCCGCAAGTGCCGCCGGTGCGAAAACAGCCATTACGGAAATGGCGATGATGAATTTAAGAAGTTTCATAAGAATGAAATTTTTTGGTTGTGAGTTGTACAAGATTAAATAAGATATGGGGTGGTATGTTAAAGTAAATCTGCTGTTCGGATTGGCGCCGCAGACCGCGAATACGGGATTAACCTTTGTCAATGCTCCCTGAAATCGACGGGTATGGTGAATTCCATCCTTTCCGGTTTGCCGCCGTCGAGAGCCGGTGACCATTTCGGCGAGCGTTTCAGCGTATTGACGACCACTTTCGACAAATCCTTGTGCGGCGATTCGATAACCTCTATATCCCCAATGGTGCCGTCTTTGCCGACGACGAAACTGGCGAGTACGCGACCTCCTATTCCGCGGGTATGCATTTTCTGAGGGTAGTAAACGTTGTTCAGCACCCAGTTGCGGAATGCCGTTATGTCTTTGCCCTTGAACTGCGCCATTGCGTATACTTCATTAAACGGCATGCCGTCCGTTTCGTCGTTTCGGGGAATGCGTTCCATTTGCAGATTCATCGCCGACACTGCCCCGAATTCGAATCTTTTTACTTTCAGTCTGTTGGGCCGATGGAATACCGCTATTGCAGACGTGCCGCAGTCGGCGGTCAGTTTGAAGCGGCCGGAAGAGTCGGTGCTTGCCAGTTCCGCGAAAATCTTCGCCCCGATTATCGGCCGACCGTCTTTGTCGCGGATGTCCAGCGCGTACTCGTTTGCGCTGTTCGGCTTGGCGAGCCGTGCGCCGTCGCGCAACATTACCACCTCCGCACCGTGCTGTTTTACGAGTTCGGGTGTGATATTAGCATTCGCAAGGACCTCGCGCACCTCGCCGGTACACTCCCAAAGGTGTTTTACTGAGATTATCTCGTCCTCGTCGTAGTTATTTATGTTGAAGGAGCGAACGTATTTGCCGTTCACGATATGGTATCTCGGCTTTTTCTCATCGGCCGATTTTTCCTCATTTTCGGCGCCGGTTCCATTCATCGTTATCCTTCTGCGCAAATCTGTCGATACGCTAACGAGCCGGCCTTCGAATCCTTCCGCCTCTATATATATCGTTGCATCGTATTTCGCCCGAAGCGGGAACTTCCCGTCGGCGCCGGTTTCACCGGCAGGCATCATGATATGAATCCGTGGCACATTGCACTCTTCGCACGTTGCGGTGCCCGAATAGTCTACGCTCTGACCTGCTTCGGCAAGGGTTACAGGTATCTTCGATTCCAGCAGCACGACATCGCATTCGGACAGTTCCGACTCCGAAACTCCTGCTTCGGCTGCGAGTTTCGCGATTTCGGCCGCGTCGCCGCCAATCTCATTGAACAGCCACATATCGGCGACCGACGGGTCGAACGGCTCGGCACGTTTGCCGTTGATGATGTATATCTGCTTTTTGCCGTCGTTCTCCGCCGCCTCTC
>CAZESW010000190.1:0-3858 GCA_964514795.1 uncultured Alistipes sp. | reverse complement strand
CGTCGGGCATTGGAACAGGTATATCAGAACTACGACGGCGACCGCAGCGATGCCGATTTCGCAGCGATGGAAAAATACCTCAAAAAAGTGTGGTTCGCCAACGGTATTCACCACCACTACTCCAACGACAAGTTCACGCCGGAATTCTCGCGCGAATGGTTCGTCAGACAGCTCGCAGCATGCAACGTCGAGAGTCCCGTTCCGACGGAGGAACTTGCCGAGGTGATTTTCAATCCCGAGCTCTACGCATCGAAACTCAATCAGACTGCCGGCATCGACATGGTGAAGGCTTCGGCAGTGAATTTCTACGACGGCGTAACCGAAGCCGAGGTGCAGGATTTCTATAAGAAAATGGCATCGGTGAACGACCCGCGTCCGATTTCCTACGGACTGAACTCGAAACTCGTCAAGGAGAACGGCAAACTCGTGGAGAAGGTCTGGAAGGCTGACGGAATGTACGGCGAGGCCATTGCGAAAATCGTTTACTGGCTCGAAAAGGCGGAGAGTGTTGCCGAACAGCCGCTCAAAGGCATAATCGCCGACCTGATAAAGTATTACCGCAGCGGCGACCTGCGCGATTTCGACACTTACAGCATCAACTGGGTGAAGGACACGGAGTCGAACATCGATTTCGTGAACGGCTTCATCGAGGATTACAGCGACCCGCTCGGCCGCAAGGCTTCGTGGGAGGGCAACGTAAGTTTCATCGACAAAGAGGCTTGCGAGCGCACGAAGATTATCGCGGCGAACGCACAGTGGTTCGAGAACAACTCGCCTATCAATCCTGCCTACCGCAAACCGGTCGTCAAGGGTGTTTCGGCGAAGGTTATCACGGTTGCGATGCTCGGCGGCGACTGCTACCCTGCCACCCCTATCGGCATCAACCTGCCTAACGCCAACTGGATTCGCAAGGAGTACGGTTCGAAGTCGGTAACCATCGACAACATCACCTATGCTTACAGTCAGGCTGCGCTCGGAAACGGATTCCAGGAGGAGTTCGTACTCCGCGAGGAGGACCGCAAGCGCATGAAGGAGTACGGCAAACTCGCCGACGACCTCCACACCGACCTGCACGAGTGCCTCGGACACGGTTCGGGACAGTTGGCCGAGGGTGTTCGCGGCGATGAACTCGCATCGTACACCTCGACGCTCGAAGAGGCCCGCGCCGACCTGTTCGGACTCTACTATCTGGGCGACCCGAAGATGGTCGAACTCGGACTTATCCCGTCGCTCGACCTCGCGAAAGCGCAGTACGCATCGTATGTAATGAACGGTCTGATGACGCAACTCTCGCGCATCGAACTCGGCAAGAACGTAGAGGAGGCACACATGCGCAACCGCAAACTGATTGCCGAATGGTGCTACGAGAAGGGCAAGGCAGACAACGTGATAGAGTTCGTCAAGGAGAACGGCAAGACATACGTCGTCGTGAACGACTTCGACAAGTTGCGTTCGCTCTTCGGCGAAATGCTGCGCGAGGTTCAGCGCATCAAGAGCGAGGGCGACTACGAAACGGGCATGGAGATGGTCGAAACCTATGCGGTCAAGGTAGATCCTGAACTGCACAAGGAGGTTCGCGAACGCTACTACGCACTCGGCATCGAGCCTTACGGCGGATTCGTCAATCCTGAGTATGAACTCGTCGAGAAGGACGGCGAAATCGTGGACGTGAAGATTACCTATCCGAACGACTACGTCGGACAGATGCTCCACTACTCGAAGGATTACTCGTTCCTGCCGACGCTGAACTAACCGAAGAGAGGGACCGATATATCGGGAATACGGAGTTTCGGGCTTCGTATTCCCGATTATCGTTTATCGGCGCATATACATAATATGCAGTCCAAAGTGCATTTTCCGGCGATATTTTTCAAGATTTCCCGATAAAAATGCCTACCTTTGTCATATATATTTATGTGCCCGGCAGACGGGTGCAAAACCGAATTTATAGAACGACATTGTATATGAAAAGAGTGTTTTTAATGGCGGCTATCGCGGCAGCGACGTCGGTTCTGCTTATCGCATGTTCCGAAAGCGGCAAGGAGGACAACAATCCGGCAGCCGAAATCAAGGTCAGGAAAGCATTGATAATGGTACCGGCGGACGAGGCCGAGTACTCAATCGAATACTCCATCGCTGGAGGCGGAACGGAGAAAAGCAAAATCGCCTCGGCAACCGCCGACCAGGAGTGGATTGTCATCGAGGAGGAGACCGAATCCTCGATACTTATCGGAGTGAAGGAAAACGAATCGGCCGAAAGCAGGTCGGGCAGCGTAACGCTCTCCTACAAAGGTGCGCCGGACGCTGCGGTAACCGTATGGCAGGACGCATCGTCCAAAGTGTCGGTCGATGCCAACATGCGATTCAACATCGACATTACGGCTGTGGACGCATGGAGCGTATCGTTCTCCATAACGCCGACGACCCAATCGACCTATTATTACGGCGTCGTGGACAAGCGCACCTACAACAGATACGGAGCGGAGTTCGCCATAAACCAGTATGTCGAATTCATCAAGGCGAGCATAGCGCAAGACCCGTCCTACACGGTCGATGATTTTCTGGCACAGGGTTCGGAGAAGCAGGAGTTCTCGCGTCTGTGGTCGATGACTGACTACTATATCGTGGCATTCGACCTCAATACCGAATACCGGTCGAGCGGCAACGTAACCGTCAAGGAGTTCACGACCGACGTAGTGGCTCCGAGCGCGAACTATTTCACCATCACAGCCGAAGGTGCGAATATAACCTTCAAACCGAGAAGTTCGACGATGAAATATCTGTTCGACGCCGTAGACATAGAGTATTTCTCGCAGTTCCCGATGATATACTATCTCGCATACGACTGCATGGACAGATTGTACCAGAAAGGCGTGATTAAGCAGCGTCTTTCGACCGGCACGACGACATACGACTTCTCGAAGGAACTGAACACTAATCAATTCGAAGATTTCGTGGCATTCGCATTCGAGTCCGACGGCAACTGGAATTTCGACGCACCGGGACTTACCGAAAAGACCATCACCTACGTCAAGTTCTACTACGAGCCGGCGTCGGCGACCGCTCACGTTGCCGGAACGTCGCATTCGGTGCTTCCGAAGAGATTCATTGGCAAAACAATCGAAAAATAGAGCGAACGTTATGAAAAAATTGTTGATGATAATGGCGGCGGTACTGATTGCGGTATCGTGCACCGAGACCGAAGATAATACGAATGCAGCAACCATAACCGTCGGTCAGAAATCGGTAAAGATATCCGCCGAGGGCGGCAAAATAGACATCGATTACACCATCGAGGGCAAATACAACGGTGAAATGTTCATCGGACAGAACGACGACTGGGTAACGGTGGAGGAGGTCGGAGAATCGACCATATTCCTCAACATCGCGCCAAACACGTCCGAGGAGGCGAGAACCGCCACACTGTCGCTGCATGTCAAGGGAGCGGAGAATGCCTATGTCCTTATTGTCCAGAGCGGCAAGACCGACGAGTTCGTGAACGAGGAGATGTTCGCAATCGAGGTCGCCGACATTACGACCGGCACTGCGACCGTAAGCATCACGCCGAAAGCGGAGTACAGAACCAAGACCTATCTTTACAGCGTCGTGGACAAGAAGTCGTATGAAATATACGGCAGCCGTGCCTATATCGAGGCGTGCATCAAGCAGATAGAATGGTTCATAGAACAATCCCAATCGATAGGCACACCGACCACGATATCCGACTATCTTTCTCGCAACGCCACTGTAAATCCCGCCATCCGTCTCAACGACGACACCGAGTATTACGCCGTCGCGTTCGACCTCGACGTGAACAAGCAGTTCAGCGGCAACATTACGCTGAAAGAGTTCAAGACG
>CAZESW010000189.1:0-3859 GCA_964514795.1 uncultured Alistipes sp. | reverse complement strand
TGAAATCGGGGATGATGTACGGTGCCGCCTCCATGCCGTCCTCCGAATAGAGGTTGCCCGGTTTCGGCGAAAGACGCTGAATCTCCTGTACGGCATCGCGGAACTCGTCCTCGCTCACGCCCAGGCGCGAAATCAGACGCTCGTAGTGCTTCTTGACGAACTCCTCGAAATAGGAAGTCAGTATCTTCCGTGCGAGCCGTCGCGACTTGGTCGTCATCGGCAGCTGTCCGAGCTGCAACAGAAGCGATTCGCGCAAATCGCGCGCACCGACGCCGACCGGTTCGAGATGCTGGATGATGCCGAGCAGACGTTCGAGTTCGTCGGCTGAGGCTTCGATGCCGAGCGAAAAGGCTATGTCGTCGGATACCGATTCGAGGTCGCGCCGCAGATAGCCGTCGCTGTCGATGCTGCCGACGATGAACGTCGCGAGCTGCATCTCGCGCTCCGTAAGATTGCGGAATCCGAGCTGCTCGACCAGCGACTCCTGAAACGACCGTCCGCCCGAAATCTGAATATTGCGCGGGCGGTCGTCTTTGGAATAGTTATTTATGCGGCTTTTGTACGACGGCGTGTCGTCGTCGCGCAGGTACTCGTCCATCGAAATCTGCTGGGGCTGTTCGCCTTCCTCGGTCGGCTGCTCCTCTTCGAGAACGATGTTCTCCTCGATTTCCTGCTTGATGCGCTGTTCGAGCATCGCGGCAGGGAGTTCCAGCAGTTTTATCATCTGTATCTGCTGGGGCGACAACTTCTGTTGAAGCGACAGCGATTGTGTCTGGTTGAGTATCATACGCAATACGGTTTATAAAAATACGTCAGCCGCCGGACTCTCGACACGGAAAAATGCGGGTTTAGAACTCCGCATTCTTCGGAGTGCGAGGGAACGGTATCACATCGCGGATATTGCCCATTCCCGTCACGAACAACAGCAGTCGTTCGAATCCGAGTCCGAATCCGGAGTGCGGTGCCGAACCCCATCTGCGGGTATCGAGATACCACCATATATCCTTCTCCGGAATGCCCAACTCCTTGACTCTTGCACTAAGTTTGCCATAATCGGCCTCACGCTCCGAACCGCCGATGATTTCGCCGATTTTCGGGAACAAAACGTCCATTGCACGCACGGTCTTGCCGTCGTCGTTCTGTTTCATGTAGAACGCCTTTATCTCCTTCGGATAGTTGATGAGAATCACCGGACGCTTGAAATGCTCCTCGACCAGATAGCGTTCGTGCTCGCTCTGCAAGTCGCAGCCCCAGTCGCACGGGAACTCGAATTTGCGGCCCGACTCTTTGAGGATGCGCACACCCTCGGTATAGTCGAGGCGGACGAAATCGTTGTTTACCACGAAGTTCAGACGGTCGATAAGTTCCTTGTCCCACATCTTGTTCATGAATTCGAGGTCCTCGCGGCAGTTTTCGAGCGCGTAACGGATAAGGTATTTGAGGAAATCCTCCGCCAGTTCCATATTGTCCTCCAATTCGTAGAACGCCATCTCCGGTTCAATCATCCAGAACTCCGCCAAGTGTCGCGGCGTATTGGAGTTCTCGGCACGGAACGTCGGGCCGAACGTGTAAATCTGGCCGAGCGACAGTGCGCCGAGCTCGCCTTCCAGCTGACCCGAAACCGTCAGGCTGCACGACTTGCCGAAGAAATCCTGCGAGTAGTCCACCTTGCCGTCCTCGGTCTTCGGGAGATTGTTCATGTCGAGCGTCGTTACCTGAAACATCGCTCCTGCACCCTCGCAGTCCGAGGCGGTGATGAGCGGCGTATGCAGATAGCAGAAACCGCGGTCGTTGAAATATTTGTGGATTGCGTATGCCATCGCGTGACGGATTCGCAGCACGGCACCGAAAGTGTTGGTGCGGGGACGCAGATAGGCTATGTCGCGCAGGAATTCGAGCGAGTGGCCCTTCTTCTGCAACGGATAGGTCTCGGGGTCGGCAGTGCCGTAAACCTCTATCGAATCCGCCTGTATCTCGACACCCTGTCCTGCGCCGAGGCTCTCGACGAGCCGTCCGCGGACACAGATGCAGGCGCCCGTGGTTACGGGTTTCAGCATCTCGTCGGTTATTTTCGCCAGGTCGGCGACGATTTGTATGTTGGCTACGCACGAACCGTCGTTCAGAGCGATGAACGCAACGTTCTTGTTACCGCGTTTGGTGCGCACCCAACCCTTCGCTACGACTTCCGAGCCGTAGTCGGTCGATTTGAGTAATTGAGCGATTCTCATGATTCTTGTATATTTTTGTTTTCGTTTGTCCGATAAACAGTCTTTACCAATCTGCAAATTTACAAAATAAATCTCTAAACCTCCACGATTTTTGCGAAAAACCTGCCTGCTCCCGCAGACGGCATCAAAGTAACGGGGAATATTGACGGATTTTGCCGAAATCTGCGTATATTTGTACGATTTTGAAAACAGAACGCTGATATGAAAAAAATATCCATAATCGCCGCATCGGTTCTTCTGGCGGCTACGGCATACTGCCAGTCCGCACGCATCTACCGCACGGAGTTCGTTCCGTTCGACACGCGCGAGGACGCGACGGCGAACAACCGCAACAACACCGTCCACTATCTGCGCTACTCGCCGACGGCCATGGGTTCCGACGGCAAGACCGAAATCGTCGGCGAAACGGTCGCCATACCGACCTCATGGAGCGATTACGACGTCTATCTCCACGTCGAGAACACGATTAAGGCATACGACCTCGCGATAAACGGACATGTCGTCGCCGAGACCGACGACGCCTACACGCCCGCCGACTATCTGATTTCGCCTTATCTGAAACAGGGCGCGAACGAAATCTCGCTCCGTCTTCGCCGTGCCGATGCTCCGGAACTGAACGACGATGCAAGGAGCAATCTCGGCGAGCAGTTCGCCGGAAGTTATATCTTCGCGCAGCACAAACTGCACGTCAAGGATTACAGTGCGGCGATACGCTTCGACGAGTCGGGTCGCAACGCCGTTCTGTCGCTCGACGTGATAGTGCGCAACTCGTTCAACTATCCCGAGCCCGTCAATGTCGGCTATGATATTTATGCCCCGAACGGAAAACTGATAGACTACGCCGTCCGCGAAATAGTCGTGGACGGCCGTTCGCAGGATACGCTCCGAATCCGCACGGCACTCGGCGATGCCAAAGGCTTCGCGTGGAGCAGTGCCAATGCGTCGCTCTACAAACTGATGCTCTACGTCAAGCGCGACGGCAAACCGCGCGAATACATTCCGTTCCGCGCTGGACTGGGACTCTCGTCGTTCGATGGACAGACCATTACGCGCAACGGCGCGCCGGTCAGGATTCGCAGCACGGCATTCGATGCCCGCACGACCCGCAAGGAGGCTTTGGAGAGCATCCGTGCATTGAAAAAGCAGGGCGTCAATACGCTGATTCCATCCAATCCGCAGCCGAAGTGGTTCTATGATTTGTGTGACGGACTGGGAATGTTCGTCATCGAACGCGCCAACATCAATCCGGTACTCCGCAAGGACGACCGCCGCATCAACGGCACTCCGTCCAACAATCCCGCACTCGCCGGCGAGTATCTGAACCGCGTGAAGGCGATGTATTACCGCACGCGCAACCATTCGTGCATCATCGCCTATGCCCTGGGCGGCAACCGTGCGGGCAACGGCTACAACATGTACAAAGCCTACGAGTGGTTGAAATCCGTAGAGCCGGAACGCGCCGTGATATGCACGACAGCGGACGGAGAGTGGAATACCGATATTGACGAAATAAAGTAGGCGTACAATGAATATAGATTTGGTGGTCGTCGGCAAAACCGACTCGAAGGAGGTGGATGCTTTGGTCGAAATGTACGCCAAACGCATAAATTTCTATGCCAAATTCTCAATCG
>CAZESW010000188.1:0-3860 GCA_964514795.1 uncultured Alistipes sp. | reverse complement strand
AGTGGGAACCGCGCGTAATCGCCGACATCGACTACCACAGCAGCATCCGCGAGGGTGAATGGAAACTCGTATACAGCATGCCGGACGCCCGTCTCGAACTCTATAACCTTACGGACGACCTCGGCGAGAGCAACAATATCGCGGAGCAACACCCCGACATAGTGGCACGGCTCGCAAAGGATTTGAGCGACCAACTTCGCGAATGGAATTCACCGATGCCTACCGTACGCGCCACGGGCGAGAAAGTCCCGATGCCCGACGAACTGCTGTAATCGGCGATACGATACGATGACAATAAAGGCTGTCCGTGTGTGCGGACAGCCTTTTTATTGTTGTCAGATACAGTTTTATTTCCCGATACGGGACAATTCCAGTTCGCGGAGCGCACGCAGTTCCTTGCGGCTTACCGGAAGTCCGACGAAATCGGCAGGATAGTCGGTCTCGATGATGTCCGGTTCGGAGAGAAGCGTGCGCATGTACTCGATACGACGGTCGCGGCGATTCTTCACCCGGTCGGCAGACCCGGTTACGGATATGATTATCATCACACCGCGTTCGTGCAGTTTCTCGTAAATCTCCGCCATCGCAGGGTCCGGATTCATCGCCCGACGGCTCGCCGCGATAATGTAGCTCCACGGAATACCGCTCTCGTCGTAGGCACGGAAATGCTCGGGGGTACTGATTTCGGCGCAGAACATCACGTTGCGCACACCGGCATTCCAGTAAAACAGCGCTTCATCCAGCGAACGGACGCACAGAAAGATATTGTGATACTCCGACCAGTCGCCGCCCGGCAGCAACTGACGCACGTAGTAGTTCAATGCCCGCTGTTTGTCCGCTTCCGAAACGCCGTTCGTATTAATGTACTTATTATCGAAGTTGAACGCCACCTTGTCCTTGCCCCATTCGAGCACCTCTTTGAGCGTCGGAATACGGTAATCGGTTACATGTCCGTCGCGGTCCACAAGACGCAGCTGCTGCAACTCCTCGTAGGTGTAGTCCGCAACCCTGCCCTTGCCCGTGGTCGTGCGGTCGAGCGTCAGGTCGTGCATAAGCACCATGACGCTGTCCTTGGTGAAACTGAAATCGATTTCGAAGAATGTCGGCATCATCGACAGCGTCTTTTCGCACGAGGCGATGCAATTCTCGGGAAATCCCTCCTGCATTCCGCCGCGATGGGCACTCACGATAATGTCGCGGCCCGGCACATAATGGAAATAGGACTGGAACTCCTCGAACGAATTTATTTTCACCGTGTTGTCTTCCGCCGGCATCGGATAGCCATACTGCGGCCGGCCGCAGCAGGCGCTCAGCAGCATTACGACAACTGCGAGCGATAAACAGGTTTTCATTATTCTTGATTGTATTAGGTTCATACTATTTCTATTTGCCCGCCCACGACGGAATCCGTTCGTATGCGTCGGCAATCGTTCCGACGATTGTTTCGTCGGTTATTCCCGTGAAACGGCGTATTGCGCCACACACTCCGAGTTCGGCGATTGTCGCGCGAATCTCGGCGCACTGCGCATCGGCAGGGTCGTCGAAATGCAGGGCGGCTGCCGCGGCGAATGCGAGTTTGTCCACCGGAAGTCCGTATCCCGCAGCCATGGCAATCGGATAGGCGAAATAGAGCGGCGCTGAGAGTTTGCGCACCGGGTCGTGGCCTACACGCGCCACCGTATCGCGCAGATAAGGATTGCGGAAACGACGCAACACCGAGTCGATATAGGCGGCATGCCGCTCACGGTCGAAACCGAATTTGCGGATAAGCGCCTCACCGCTCTGCTCCATCACACCTTTCACCGCAGCGAATATCCGTTCGTCTGCCAGAGCCTCGGCGATTGTCACGCACCCTTTGAGATTGCCGAAATAGGCGGTCGAGCAATGGCCAGTATTGAGCGTGAACAGTTTGCGCTCCACGTGCGCTTCGAGCGTGTCGGTCAGGTGCATGCCGTCCAACTGCGGAGGTTCTCCGACCCATGCGCTGCGTTCGACATTCCATTCGTGAAACGCCTCCACCGCCACATCGAGCGGCTCCGGAAATACAATCGGCGGCACTATGCGGTCTACCGAACTGTCGGCAAATCCCGCATGTCCATCAACCCATGCAGCCGTGTCGGCATCGAGAGCCTCGTAGACGGACGCTTTGAGCCGCGATGTCGCCCTAACTCCGTTTTCGCAGGCAACGATATTGAGCGGTTTGGCAACGCCTGCCGCCTTTCGCGCCCGCAATCCTGCGGCTATTACCGGTGCGACGCGCGGGAGAATGCCAAGCCCTACGGCCGTCGTAACGATATCGGCTTCCGTCAGAAGCTCTGCGATTTCGTCGCCGTCGGAACGCACCGCCGTAACGCCGGAGATTGCCAAATCGGTGCAGACTTCGTCCGTCACATGCACAGTGTAGCCTCCCGCCCGGTTGATTGCATCCACTACCTGCGCATTCACATCCGCAAAGCATACTTCGTAACCGGCCTGCGACAAAATCGCGCCGATAAATCCGCGTCCGATTTTACCGGCTCCAAAATGAATCGCTTTTTTCATAATTTCTCTTTTTTAGAATTGTCGTCATGCAGATAACCGTCATCGCGGATGTTCCACAACGACGCGATGAGCAGACAGCCGACTACCGCCACACCAGCCATCAGCGCGAAAAGATAATCCCAGCCGTAACGGTCCGAGAACCAGCCCAGACCCGCGCCCGTGAAAATCACGCTTCCGTAACTCATCAGTCCGACGAATCCGACAGCGGCCGAAGCGGCCTTCTTGGTCGCCTGATTGGATGCCACCACGCCGAGCAGCGCCTGCGGGCCGTAAAGGAAGAATCCCGCTACGGCGAGTACAGCGAGCATCAGTGTCGGACTTGCCGTGTCGGGCATCAGATGGAGCACGACCAGACATACAGCCACCAGAGCCAGTTCGATAAGGCATACCCGCTGCGCCTTGCCTTTGAACAGATTGTCGGATATCCATCCTGCGCAGAGCATTCCCGCGCAGCCTGCCACCTCGAATATGCCGATAGTCCATCCCGCCAACTCCGACGAGAGCGGTACGGCACGCTGTTGCAGGAATGTAGGGCCCCAGTCGAGAATGGCGAACCGCACCACGTAAACGAACAAATCGCTTATGGCGAGTACCCAGATTACCGGATTGAGAAATACCATTTTGCGCACGTATGCCTTGTAGGCGCCGAGACTGTCGTCCCCGTCGAGCGCAGTTTTGGTGTCGGGCAGTTCGGGCAGTCCGACCGAACTCGGAGTATCGCGCAATGTCGCGATGATGAATCCTACGCCGGCGACAGCAATCAGCGACGGAATCCAGAAGCAGAGCCGCCAGTCGCCCGTTACGCCTATGATATAGCCGCACAGGACCGATACGAGAGCGGCGCCCACCGAATGGGAGGTGTTCCAGATGCTCGACATGGTAGCCAGCTTTTTAGGCGGAACCCAATTGACAAGCAACCGGTTGCACGGAGCGAAGCCGCAGCCCTGAAACATGTTGTTCAGCACCAGAAGAACCGCCATTATCACCACCATGGCATTCACGAAATCGGGCGCATCCGTCCGACCGGTAATCCATTGGCTGATGCGGTCGCTCCAACCGAAGACGAGATTCAGCACGATACATACTGATAGTCCGAAGACGAGATGCCAGCGGGCATTGGCGCGGTCGGCGATGACGCCGTTAATCATCTTGGAGACACCGTAAATCAGACCTACCAGCGTCAGAATGATTCCGAAACTGGTATTCGTAATCCCGTACTCGACGCCAAGCGCCGGCATCGCGAATGAGAAATTCTTGCGCACGAGATAGAACATCGAGTAGCCGATCATCGAACAGATGATGACCCGCCACTGCCAGTA
>CAZESW010000187.1:0-3887 GCA_964514795.1 uncultured Alistipes sp. | reverse complement strand
TGCCCGTACACCGCATTTCGAGTGCGGCCCGATCGACCACTCCGGCATCTCTCCTTTCGTTTCAGGGTGCAAATATATAAATTCTTTTTTATCATTCGTCATTTCGGAGGCAAAAAAAGTCGTTCCACCGCATTTTTTTGCCGTATCGCCGACTCGAAGTCTCGAAATTCACACTTATTTATTACATTTGCATAACGGATAATACGATTTAGGCACGATTTTTCGTTAGCATAGCAAACAGATAACTAAACACACTTTCCATTATGAAGCGAATTTTGATTACTGCGGTTATCTTGCAGGCGGCGGCTCTGATGACAGGGTGCGCGTCGGCATTCAAATCGTCGGCATTCAGCGACGACCTCTACGCCATACACGACAAGACCGAAATAGCCCGCCGTCAGAAGGCGGAAGCGGAACTCGCCAAGGCACAGGCGGAAGCCCGTCAGGCCCAGTGGGAAGCGAAAATCGCCGAAGCGAAGGCGAACGCAATCGCTTCGGGCGACTATATCGAATATCAGGCGTCCGTGAATCCTTACGACGCCGTGCTCGCCGACACCTACGAAAGCGCGTATGCACGCCGTCTGTACGGTTTCGAGTCGCCGTCGTACCGCATGCCGTCGAGTTACTACACGCTGCGCTATTCCGATGCGTTCCAGTACGCTACGGCATACGACCCCGCATTCTACAATGTGATGGTTTCGGGCAATCAGGTCTGGGTCGAGCCTAAATACATCACCTCGATGTTCGGCACCTGGGGAGCATCCGTCGCCATTCCGTCCTACGGATGGTACAACGGCTGGATGTCACCTTACAACTACGCTTGGTGGGGCTATCCGCGCTATTCGTGGTACGACTGGAACTGGGGCATACACTACGACCCGTGGTGGGGCTACGGTTTCGGATTCGGCTGGGGCTACCCTCACCGTCCGCCACACATCTATCATCCGCCGCATCACGGCGACGGCTGGCACCGTCCGGGCGGAAGCAACAGACCGGGAGGCAACATCGTACACCGTCCTACGTACCGCACACCGTCCTACATGGGCAGTCCGTCGTCGCGTCCGGGCAACGGCACCGTCCGCCGCGGCGGAACGACGACCGGCAGCGGCATCTATCGCGGCAGCGGAACGTCGCGCAACCAGGGTACGCAGAGTTCGGGACAATACCGCGGGCAGTCGAGCAGTTCGGGCAGCCGCCCTACATATAATAATAACCGCAGCGAGAGCAACTCCTACCGTCCGAGCAACAACACGCCGTCCTACAACCGCGGCGGTTCGAGCGGCTATTCGGGAGGTTACTCCGGCGGCGGCAACTCGTCGGGCACGAGCCACGGCGGCGGACAGCACAGAAGGTAGCTATATACGACTTTACACCGAATCAAGTTATTGCAGGTATTCGGATAACTGACGGTTGTGGTTTTCGCGGCGAAGCCGCGTATACAGATGTTACCCACCCCCTAAATCCCCCGCCTGTGCGGGGGACTTCGAGGGGAGGAAAGGAATCGACAAAAACGACCTTAGGGACTTTAAAGACCTTATCGACCTTAAAGACTTTAACGATAATTCAACCATGAAACGCACACTCCTTTGCATATCGGCGGCACTGCTCCTCGCGGGAGCGGCATCCGCACAGAGTGCGTCCTACGACACGGGCGGCGTGGCAATCGACCCGCACTCGATTTCGGCTATGGACCTGTTCAACCTGTCGCAGACGCAGTTCAATTTCGGCACTGCCCGTTCGGCGGCAATGGCGGGGGCTTTCACCTCGCTCGGCGCCGACATGTCGTCGATGTCGATAAATCCTGCCGGACTCGGCATGTACCGCCACAACGAAATCGCGATTTCGCCGATGATGTCGTTCAGCAGCAGCAATACCGACGCTGCACCGTTCGAGAAGAGCAGCCGCAGCCGTTTCGCCGTCGGCAACCTCGGTTTCGTGCTTAAACTGCGCGAGAGCGCCAAAGGCGTTACCGCAATCAACCTCGGCTTCGGCTATAACCGTCTCGCCGACTTCAACTACCGCTATTCGTTCGCCTCTTACGGACAGTCGGCATCCATCGCCGACACGTTCGCCCGTCAGTTGCAGCGCAGCGGAATCCAGTCGGGCAGGCTCAACAACGACCAGTTCCGCTGGGGAGACCTCGACCCGTCGCTTTGGGGAGCGACACTCGGCTACTTCACCGGACTCGTTTCCGATGCAACCGGAACGTGGAACCGCGACATGATAGCCCCTAACGCCGAAGTGGGACAGTTCGCCACCGTGACGAGCAAGGGTTCGATTGGCGAATACGTCATTTCGTTGGGAATGAACATCAACAACAAAGTCTATGTCGGTGCGTCGCTCGGAATCCACAGCGTCTCCGTCCGCCGCAACATCTACTACGGCGAAGACTACCGATATTCCGCCGAACCGTCGCTCGCCTACCGAATGGACTATTTCAACTACGACCAGTCCGCGAAAATCAGCGGTGCGGGCGTCAATTTCAAAATCGGCGTCGTCTACCGCCCAATCGAGGGTCTGCGCCTCGGATTCGCATTCCACACGCCGACCTACTATTCGCTGACTTACAAGTACAGCGGCGGCATGACTTCCGACGTGAAATCGCTCGGCTCGAATCCCGACGGCTACACGCTCGACCGCGAGGGATATATCGACCCTCCGTTCTCGGAGGAGACGGCGCTGCTCGTCGATGACGGCAGTTACAGTTGGGAGTACACTTCGCCGTCGCGGATGCTCTTCGGCGCATCCTACACGCTCGGGCAATATGCCGTGATTTCGGTCGATTACGAACGCGACTGGTACAACGGCATCCGCGTGAAGCAGTCGCCTTACGGCAAGGGCGTCTACGACAATTTCGTCCGCGACAATTTCAAGGGTTCCAACACCTTGCGTATAGGTGCCGAGGTGCGCATAATCCCGCAGATAGCACTGCGCGCAGGCTACGGACTGTGGGCGTCGGCGCTGAAAGACAAATCGACGATATTTTCGTCGCCTGTCATCTACCGCACCGATTATGTCGGTGCAGGCGTGGGCTTCACGCTCTCCAAAACGGTGTTCCTCGACCTCGCCTACCAGTACCGCCACGACCGTCTGACCGACTACACGACGTTCTATTACTACAACGATGTCGAGGATGGTTCCGGCCCGATTTACAGCACGACGCTCAACCGCCACTCGGCGATACTGACGCTCGGGTTCCGATTTTAGGAGTTTATCGGACAAAAGTCCCTAAGGCCCTTAAAGTCTTTAAGGTCCCTAATGCAATACTTACCAAAATTTTATTTACCTTTGCACTTTGCATGCAAAGGTATTTTTTTCGCTTGCCCGCGCACAGAAACCGCAATAATAACAACAACGAAATATATGGCAGTAGAACTCAAAGACTTAACCAAAGCCGACGACAACTATTCGCAGTGGTACAACGAATTGGTGGTCAAGTCGGGTCTTGCCGAGAATTCGGCAGTCAGAGGCTGTATGGTAATCAAGCCTTACGGCTATGCAATCTGGGAGAAGATGCACGAAGTGCTCGACGCGATGTTCAAGGAGACCGGACATCAGAACGCCTACTTCCCGCTTTTCATCCCGAAATCGTTCTTCTCCAAGGAGGCCCACCACGTCGAGGGCTTCGCCAAGGAGTGCGCCGTCGTTACGCACTACCGACTGAAAAACGACCCGAACGGTAAGGGCATCGTCGTAGACCCGGACGCACGTCTCGAAGAGGAGCTTATCGTGCGCCCGACGTCCGAAACGATTATCTGGAACACCTACAAGAACTGGATTCACTCCTACCGCGACCTGCCGATTCTGTGCAACCAGTGGGCGAACGTCGTTCGCTGGGAGATGCGTACGCGTCTTTTCCTGCGCACCGCCGAATTCTTGTGGCAGGA
>CAZESW010000186.1:0-3913 GCA_964514795.1 uncultured Alistipes sp. | reverse complement strand
GCCTCGTCTCCAATATCGAGCGTTACGGCGACCATATTACGACGGGATTCCTCGGTACGCCTTATATATGCAACGTGCTGACGAACGGCGGACGCTCCGACGTGGCATACCGTCTGCTTCTGCAAAAGACCTGCCCGAGTTGGATATATCCGATAACCAAGGGCGCGACCACGATTTGGGAGCGTTGGGACAGCATCCGTCCCGACGGTTCGATTATCGACGGCATGAACTCGTTCAACCATTACTCCTACGGCGCAATTGGCGACTGGCTCTACCGCAGTGCTGTCGGTATCCGCGAAACGTCGGCGGGCTACAAGACCATAGCCGTGCATCCTCATCCGGGCGGCGGTTTCGAGTGGATGAAGGCATCGACCGTAACGCCTTACGGCAAGGTCGCCGCCGAATGGCATGCCGAGGGCGATGTGCTGAAATCGCTCGAAGTTACGATTCCGGCGAATACGACCGCCGAGATATTCGTTCCTGCACCCGATGCCGAATCGGTTGCGGTGTCCGACCCGTCATTGACTTGCGACGGCTTCTCCGACGGCTGCGCCAAATTCCGCGTCGGCTCCGGCTCCTACCGCTTCACTGTGAAGTAGGCATTGCCGCAAAAAAAACTTAGGGACCTTAAAGTCGTTAAAGTCCTTAAAGCAAAACCTCCCTCCGAATCTTTCGGAGGGAGGTTTTGCAAATCAGGCATGATTGGCTAATTTTCTTCTGTCTGTATTACATCGCATATTCGATTTATGCGTGTTTCCTGCTGCTTCTCTACAAGCACCTCGTAATCGCATTTCTTTGAAAATGCTTTGCTCGTAACGACAAGCAATTCTAACAATATAAATACTAATAAAAAAACTACATAAAAGATTCCGCTTATCCATCCAGAACCAATAACTTTCTTCGAGAAGGTTATATCTAATTCCGTGAGCAGCCCAATATTAGCCTTGTTTTCTTTGTATAGGGTGTCTCTGAGATGCTGTAATATATAACTGACTGCCTCTATATTGTTGTGGAGGTTGTCTATTTGTGCGTCTATTCGTTCTTTATCCGCAATCTTAGGGTTCGACATTGATTGTTGAGTGTATCCGTCTACAATTATCGGTTTACCCAAAGAATCGACTGCTCCTGATGGAACTTTCGACCGCAGAAATGTTTTAACCATTGGGGCTTTCTCTATATCACCTGCCAGACGGGCGGAAACCTGCTCCAATGAATCCACATCTTTGCAATACTCCAACCGTCTGTTCTCAAACTCTCTACTACGAAACTTAAATTGTTCGTTCGTTCGAGTTACGACGACCTCTTCCATTGCGGCATCGATGTCTTTCCCGAAAACAACTTGATCCGTAACCGTCGCTCCGACAAGAGCCATGCAGAACGCCAAAGCAGTACGCATATACTCGACAACCCTATTCTTGCCGACAATCAATATAATCTGGCGTTCGATAATCCATACGAGCATGGAGAATACCAAAGCAACTACCACGCATCCGATGGTGTCGAGCCGAAAATATCTGCCAGCCATGCTGTAACCGATATATGCCCAAAGAATCATCATCAATGCGACGGCATCGAAATAACGGTTCAGTGTTTTATGGCTTGCTTCCGAACATTCGCGCAACAGATTGTAATCCCAACCGATGAATTTGCACTTCCATTTTGAGATAAATTCTTTCATAATGCACAGTCCTACTTGTTTCCCATTATTTCCTTGACCTTTTCATTGCTCATCGAAGCCTGCCCTCTGGAAAATCCCATATCGTAGGATATAAGCATTGCGGTCGTCTTTTCGCCGATTTCCTGTGCATCCTTGTCCAGTATTGATAACTCGTCGAAATGTTTGGAGAGTTTACGTTTCGATTGCCGGTATCGTTCGAGTGTCTCTATCAAACCGTTTTTCGATGCTTCCTCAATGCAACTGTCGATATCAATCATCTTGTCGTCGTATTTAATCAACGCTTCTTTAATCGCGATTCGCAATTTATCGACAAGAATCCGTTTCTGATTCTCCTTGTATGCGGTTTCAGGAAATTGTCTTGCATCCGAAAAACCTCGCGTTTCCCAGTCCTCCTGAAATCTTCTGTAAATTTCATAAAGCGGCAATTCGTCTTTTGCGATTTGTGCTCTCGATGCGGGTGCTTCCATAATAAATTTCTCTTTCTGTATAGGTTTCTGTTCCGTTTCTTTCGGTCGTTCTTCATTTGCCGAACCGATAACCGTTGGTTCGGTCATTGCAGATTCGGTAAAATCCGCCTCTTGGCGTTTTCTTAAAAATAGTCCCATAATTTAATATTTAATAATCGGTACTTCATATTTCGCATGTCCGCGAGTATGGCAATTAGTGCAAATAGTGATTAAACACTCGTCCGGATATTCCCAGGGATTACAGAACGTGTCCAATCGCTCTATAAAATGATATTGCCGGTGATGGACATGCAGTTTGGATTTGTCGGTGTTTCCGCAAAATTGGCAGGTATAATTGTCGCGCATCAGAATCTGCTGCCGCTTGTCTTTCCATTCCTGCCTAAATAACAGTTCGTTATACGATGCATGTTTGCCCTCTAATATTGACATTCTTTTTTCGTTACCTTTTCTTTTTACAAGTTCTTGATTTTAGGTTGTCAGTACCTTGCGGGTGGTTGAGATACGCACATAAAAAAACGCGGTACTTTTAGCATATCCTCTACCTAAGGTGTTTGGCGTAACCTAATCGACAGAATACCTAAAAGCCCGCGCCGTCAGGCACGAGCATCTTGCAATATTCCTGTCGATTTCCATTAGTCGCCAAACTTTTAGGTAGACAGAATAAAACTTAAACGCTTTTCCGATATGTTATAATATGCGTATCAATACGCTAATGCTTCATAGGCAAATTTGTTAAATTGTTCTGCAAATATATGATTACTAATGAATTTTTTATTATGCGAACTCCTCGACCAACCGTTTCTCCAGTTCGGGCATTCCGACTGCCGAGGGGGCTTTTATGTGAGTTACGGTGTTGCGGACGAATGCGATTTTAGGGTCGGCGGGGTCTACCAGATATATCGGTACCTGCCGGTCGCGTACATAATTCACGAGCGAAGCGGCAGGGTAGACCGCCAGCGACGTTCCGACAACTATCAGTATATCAGCCGAGGCGACGATTCGTGCCGCCGCGTCGAACATCGGCACCGCTTCTCCGAAAAATACGATGTGCGGGCGCAATGGCGAGCCGTCCGGTGCGACTGCATCCGAACGCTGCTCCCAGCCGTCGAGATTGACTGTAAGGTCGGGATTCGCCGAACTGCGCAACTTGGTTAGTTCGCCGTGCAGATGCGTTACCCGCGCGGAACCTGCCCGTTCGTGCAGGTCGTCGATATTCTGCGTTACGACCTCCACGTCGAAATGCCGTTCCAACTTTGCTATGGCATAATGTCCCGCATTCGGCTCTTTGGACATCATCTCGCGCCGCCGTTCGTTGTAGAAACGTATGACGGTTTCGCGGTCGCGCGCGAGTGCTTCCGGCGTGCAGACGTCCTCTATGCGGTAGTTCGCCCACAATCCGTCCGCACTCCGATATGTCGGTATGCCGCTGTCGGCACTTACTCCCGCACCGCTGAATACGACTATCTTTTTCATTGCGAATTTACGTTAAACACCTTAACGATTTTGTTTCTTGAAATAAATGTCCAGCAGCTCCTTCGCCGCGATGAACGAACTGAGCCGTGCATCGAGTACCCGCTGTTCGACTTCGCCGATACGCGATTCGATTTCGGGGTCGAGATAGAAACTGCTTTTCAGAGCCTCGTTGATGCTCTCGTACATCCAGTACTTGTTCTGCTGGTTGCGGTGCATCTCGAAATAACCGTTGCGCTGAATGTGTTCGAGATAATCCTCCACACCTTTCCATATCTCTTCGAGTCCCGTGCCCGCA
>CAZESW010000185.1:0-3918 GCA_964514795.1 uncultured Alistipes sp. | reverse complement strand
CATACGGACTGCCGACGCCCGAACACCACGAGGGCGTGTATGCCTACTATTTCTATCGTCTTATCCAGCGCGCCGACAATGTATATATGTTCTATTGCTCGCACGCCGACGAGAAAAGCACCGGCGAACCGAGCCGGTATATCAGGCAGTTGGAATACGAGACCGATTTCGCAATTTCGAAAACAGATGTCGGTGCGGATGTCAATCTTGCCGACAGCCGACCGATTGAGATTGCGAAAGATGCGGCGGTAATGGACGTTCTCGCCGGATTCACCGACGGTCGCTCGTATCTGTCGCCGACCGCATTTTCGCGCTATGTGCAGTGTCCGCTGAAATTCTATTTTTCGTCTGTCGCCAAAATCCGTACCGACGACGAGCTGACCGAGGAGGTCGATAATCAGACGTTCGGAAATATTTTCCATAAGGCTGCCGAACTTTTATACGGCGAAATCCTCGGCGAGGAGCACCCTGCATCGCACCTGCAACGGCTTCTGGAAGCGGGTGTGGCAGAACAGGCTGTCGATAAGGCGATAAGCAAGGTTTATTTCGGCCGCGAAGACGGCACCATGCCCGAACTTAACGGCGATTTGATGATTATCAAGGATATAGTGGTGCGCTATCTGCGTGATAACGTGGCGCGTTACGATGCTGCGAATGATTCGTTCGCGGTTATCTCGACAGAACGCCCCGTCGAATACGACTTCCCGTTTGCGGCCGACGGTCGGGAGTTGAAAATGCGGTTCAAGGGCTATGCCGACCGTGTGGACAGCCTCGACGACGGCAAAATCCGCGTCGTCGATTATAAGACTGGCGCCGAACATCTGACATTCGACGGATTGGCGCAACTCTTTTGCGGAGAGGCGAAACAGCGATTGTCGAATTTTATCAATACTATGCTGTATGCCATGATGTTGCGATACGAGTATGACCGCGATTCCGTACCGGTGCTCTATTATGTCCGCAAAATGGCAGATGGTGGATATTCGCCGCTGATTTCCGATAAGTCGCTCGGACGTTCGGGTGTTCCTTATTCAGAATATGCCGCCGAGTTCGAAGAGTATGTCGGCGCCACGCTCCGCGAGATGTTCGACCCTTCCGTTCCGTTCCGTCAGTGCGACGATGCGGATGCCTGCAACACCTGTGATTTCGCTGCCGTCTGTGCCCGCAACAAACGATGAGAAAGGCTATACCTATGTATATTATATAGGATTACCGTGAACCATATAAGTCCGCGGCAATTTTTTTGTCGTAATACGTCGGATTAAAACGGCAGAGTTACCTTGATGAACGATGCTCCGCTGGCTTCGGCGGCTTGCAATCCGATTGCCGAATCCTCGAATATAAGAGTTTCGGACGGCTCGGCACCGGCGAGTCGCATCGCTTTCAGGAAGCAGTCGGGTGCAGGCTTCGACCGCTCCACGTCGTCCGACGACAATATTCCGTCGAATCCGTTCTCGATTCCGAGATACTTCATGGCATTGCCGATATTGGCGATGTGCCCTGTCGATACTATCCATGCCGCACCTCCCTGACGGCGGAAATCCTGCACGAAATTCCATAACGGCTCGTTCAGCGAAACGAGGTCGAAGTGAGTAGGGTAGATTTCGACCTTGCGACGACGTATGCGGGTTATCGTTTCCGGGTCGGTGATTCCCAAATCATGCAGAAATTCGGGGCATCGCAACCCGAAATATTTGCGGCGGTATACCTCCTCCGTGAGTTCTATGCCCTCTTCCCGCAGGGCTTCGATGTATGAAACGGTGTTGGCGCGTCCGGTATTGGCGAGCGTGCCGTCGAAATCGAGCAGTAGCAGTTTGATTCCCATGTCAGTCGAACGATTGCATTCCCGAACGTGAAATTCTTATGATTCGCTGGTACTCGTCGGGGGTAAGTTCCATGAAAAAGTAGTGTATCGGGTCTACGCGCATGTCGTTGTAGCGTACTTCGTAATGAAGGTGCGGCGAAAGCGACAGTCCGGAGTTGCCCGACAGCGCGATTATATCGCCTCGGTTTACATGCGTGCCTTTCTTGACCTTCGCACTTTGCAGGTGGCTGTACGACGTCGTGTAGCCGTTGCGGTGGTCGATTACGACCGTAAGTCCCGATGTCGAATTCTTGCCCGACACCTCCTTGACCACACCGTCGGCGGTTGCGAATATGCGAGAACCCTCCGGTATGGTGTAGTCTATGCCCTGATGCGAATGCAAGGTGCGGTAGAACGGATGCATAAGCGTGCCATAGGCGGCAGTAAGCAGCGTAAGCTGGTGATTTGTCACCGGTTGTATGGACGGAATGTTGTCGCGTCCGTTCCCGAGCGAGTTGAGTTTGTCCTGCAACTCCCCGTAAGACTTTTCAAGTTCCGCCAGTCTCTCTTCGAGACCGTTCGTCGCGTTGCCCATCTCGCGCATCATCTTGCGGTTAGACTTTGCGAGCAGCCGTTCGTGAAGCGCGAGCCTTTGCTGTTCGTATTCCGAATTGAAATCATACGGTTCCGATTCGAAAAGTATCCGGAATATGTTGCGGTCGCGCTCAATTACGTTGTCGAGAACCATGCTCAACGTGTCGTAGCGGGCTTCTAACTCGGCGTATTCCTGCCGCAATTTGTCGGTCGAATGGCGCAGCGCGTATTCGGCGGGCGTGTCGAACAGCATCGAGAAGACGACATAATACAATATCGCGATGCCGAGCCACGTCAGCAGTTTCGTGAGCAGTCGCGAGATGTTGTGTTTTATCGTCGAGCCGTTGTCGGACGGTTTTATGTCGTTTCGTTCCTTTGCCATTCGTCTATTCGATTTCGAGGTCGGCGTTGTACTTTATGTTCTCCATGAGCGTACGGTATTCGTCGCTCGACATGTTGCGGTTGAAGTAATTGACGGGATTCACGTTGCGTCCCAGATATATTACCTCGTAGTGCAGGTGCGGGCCGGTCGAACCTCCCGTCGAGCCGACTTCACCTATCAGTTGTCCGCGTGTAACCTTATCGCCCGGCTTGACGAGAATCTTGCTCAAATGGGCGTATCGTGTCTTGTAGCCGAACTCATGGTTGAGCAGAATCTGTTTTCCGTATCCGCGGCGGCGCATTCCGATGTCGGTTTTTTCGACTATCGCATCGCCCGTCGCATATACCGGCGTACCGAGTCTGCACGACATATCCACGCCTTTGTGCATCTTGCGAATACCCAATAGCGGATGCCGCTGCCTCATGCCGAACGCATAGAACGCTTTCAGTTCCGTGCGGTCGATAGGCCATACGGCAGGTATGGCTAGCGACATGTGCTCCTTGTTCTTGGCGAGAATCTGCAATTCGTCGAGTGATAGCGATTCTGCGTAAGTCTCTCTTGCCAGCGCATCTATCTTCTTCCATGTCGCGGTCATGAGCGTCGAATACTCGTCGTTCTGCAAGTCGGCGTATTTCGAGTCGGGATAAGGCTCGGATATTCCGTTCACCGCCATCGTATCGACCGAGAAAAGTGCGCGATAGACGTATTGGTCGCGGTGTCGGATTTCGTCGAGCTTGCTTTGCAGGGTGCGTATTCGGTCCTGCATGATGTTGTATTTGATTTTCAATTCGCGGTTTTCGTTGCCCAACCTCCTTTGCGGCATCTTTAGCAGAGATAAAAAGCAACATAATTTTGATTATGTTGTCAAACCCATTGCCGAACAATATATATATAAATATATCATAATTTTTTATTAATATCAACCATTCCGTTTTAAAAAATCCGAGAAACATACAAAAAACGGATTTGTGCGTTGTAAAACGTTGCAATCAAAGCCGGAAGAATACCAAAATTTTCCCGGGTTGATATTTTATGCCCTAAAACAGAATATACGGGATGTAAATGCAGAGAAAAAATCGTCTTTGCATCTTATTTTTATCCTTCCATCTATTAGATAACTACATGATCAAAATTATGT
>CAZESW010000184.1:0-3921 GCA_964514795.1 uncultured Alistipes sp. | reverse complement strand
CCGACGCCTGCGCCCGGCTGGAGGTGCAGCACCTCGATCTGTCGATCAACGGGCAGCCGATTCTCAAAAATATCGACCTGCAAATTCCCGAGAACAAGATCACCTGCATCATCGGTCCCTCGGGCTGCGGCAAATCCACGCTGCTGAAAACCTTCAACCGGCTGGTCGATTCTATCGAAGGCGTTAGGACCGAGGGCAGTGTGATGCTCGGCGACCGCGACATACTCCGCAGCGATGGGGCGGAACTCATCGAACTGCGCCGCCGTATCGGGCTCGTGCCGCAGCGACCATGTCCGCTTCCGATGTCGATTTTCGACAACGTCGCCTACGGCTGTCGCATCCACGGCATCCGCGGGCATCGCAAACTCGAAGCGGTCGTCCGCCACTACTTGCAGGAGGTCGGGCTTTGGGATGAGGTGAAGGAAAGGTTGCGCGAACCGGCAATCGGTCTTTCGATCGGTCAGCAGCAGCGTCTGTGTCTGGCGCGCAGCCTTGCCGTCGAACCCGAGTTCATCCTCGCCGACGAGGCTACCTCGGCACTCGACCCGCAATCGAGCAAGACCGTCGAGGACCTTTTCGTCAAGCTCAAGGAGCGTTATTCGATCATCATGGTCACCCATACGCTGCGCCAGGCCCTGCGCATCGCCGATTATGTCGTCTTCATTTATATGGGCCAGGTCATCGAGGCGGGCGACGCCGCACAGGTCTTCCACAATCCCCAGCACGAACTTACCCGCAACTATCTGTCGGGGGTATTCAGTTAAATGACAATGCAACACAAGATATGAACAATCGCAATCTGACACATCTGAAAGAACTGGAAGCCGAAGCCATATACGTTTTGCGCGAAGTGGTGGAACAGTTCGAACGACCGGTGATCCTCTTCTCCGGCGGAAAGGATTCCATCGTCGTCACCCATCTGGCATACAAGGCGTTCTATCCGGCGCGAATCCCGTTCCCGCTGCTGCACATCGACACGGGGCACAATTTTGCCGAAACCATCGAATACCGCGACGCGCTCGTCGAACGGCTCGGCGCGCAACTTATCGTCGGCTCGGTGCAGGAGTCCATTGACACCGGGCGCGTCAAGGAGGAGATGGGCTACAACGCCAGCCGCAACCGTTTGCAGACCACCACGCTGCTCGACACCATCGAGAAATACCGTTTCGATGCCGCCATCGGCGGAGCGCGCCGCGACGAGGAGAAAGCCCGCGCCAAGGAGCGTTTCTTCTCGCACCGCGACGAGTTCGGGCAGTGGAACCCCAAGAACCAACGCCCCGAACTGTGGAACATCTTCAACGGACGCAAGAACATGGGCGAGCATTTCCGCGTCTTCCCGATCAGCAACTGGACCGAGATGGACGTGTGGCAGTACATCTATCAGGAGCGCATAGAGATGCCGAGCATCTACTTCACCCACAAACGCCGCGTTTTTCAGCGCGACGGGCAGTGGCTGGCGGCCGAACCGTGCATGCGGCTCAAACCCGACGAGGCGGTCGTCGAACGCGAGGTGCGCTGCCGGACCATCGGCGACATCAGTTGCACGGGTCTGACCCTCTCGCGGGCGCATACGCTGGAAGAGATCATCGACGAGATCGCGGCTACCCGCGTTACCGAGCGCGGCGGTCGGGCAGACGACAAACGCTCGGAAACGGCGATGGAGGATCGCAAGAAAGCAGGATATTTTTAACAGTGAAAAAGTTATGGAAAAAGGATATTTGGATATGGAATTGCTGCGCTTCACGACAGCGGGAAGCGTGGACGACGGCAAAAGCACGCTGATCGGTCGGCTGCTCTACGACAGCAAGTCGATCTTCGAGGACCAGTTGGAGGCGGTCGAAACGGCGTCGCGCAACCGCGGCAACGAAGAGTTGAACCTCGCCCTGCTGACCGACGGTCTGCGTGCCGAGCGCGAGCAGGGTATCACTATCGACGTCGCCTACCGCTACTTCGCCACGCCGCGCCGCAAGTTCATCATCGCCGACACGCCGGGGCACATCCAGTACACGCGCAACATGGTGACAGGCGCTTCGACGGCGGATCTGGCGATCATTCTCATCGATGCCCGCAACGGCGTGCTGGAACAGACCGTGCGCCACTCGTTCATCGCCTCGCTGCTCGGCATCCCGCGTATTGTGGTATGCGTGAACAAAATGGACCTCGTCGGTTTTTCGCGGCAGGTCTTCGACGACATTTGCGGGAACTATCGTGCTATGGCGGAGAAACTCCGGATCGGCAACTTTACGTTCATCCCGATTTCGGCAAAACTGGGCGACAACGTGGTTACGGATTCTACGAACATGCCTTGGTACGACGGCGGCACGCTGCTGAACCTGCTCGAAACCGTTCCCGTGGGGCATTCGCTCGCCGAAGGTCCCGTGCGGATGCCGGTGCAGCACGTCATCCGACCGATCTCCGACCGTTTCCACGACTTCCGCGGCTATGCGGGTCGTCTGTGCGGCGGCGTGCTGCGCAAGGGCGACCGGGTGACGGTGCTTCCGTCGGGCTGCCGGTCGTCGGTTACGGCGATCCGTTTCGCCGACAAAGAGGCGGAGGAGGCGTTCGCGCCGGAGTCGGTGACGGTGTGTCTTGCCGACGATATCGACATAAGCCGCGGCGATCTGCTCGTGCACAGCGACGAACCGCAGCCTGCCGTGTCGCAGGATGTGGCGATGATGGTCTGCTGGCTGCGCGAGGAGCCGCTGCAATTGGGCAAACGCTACATCGTCCGTCAGGCGACCGCCGAAACGGTCGGCGTGGTCAAGGAGATCGAATACCGCGTCGATATAAACTCGCTCGAACGTATCCCATCCGTTAAGCGTCTTGAAGTGAACGACATCGCCCGCATCCGTATCCGCACCGCCATGCCGCTGGTATTCGATGCCTATGCACGGAACCGCACCACGGGCAGTCTGATATTCATCGACCCCGACACCAACGATACTGTCGGAGCAGGCATGATAACCCCGCAAGAATAGCATGATGACGAAGGAGGAAATCGCACGGCTGAACGAAGCGTTCGCCGCCACCGCCCCGGAGGCGATGCTGAAATATTTTCTCGACCGCCACGGCGACCGTATCGCCCTGTCGTCGAGCCTGAGCATCGAGGATCAGGTGCTTACGGACATGATTATCAGATTGAAACCCGACGCGCGGATATTCACGCTCGACACCGGACGGCTGTTCCCTGAAACGTACAGCCTGATCGACCGCACGAACATGCACTACGGCATCCGGCTGGAAATCTTCTTCCCCGATTATCGCGAGGTGGAGCGGCTGGTCGCCGAGTGCGGCATGAACGGATTCTACGAGAGCCTCGAGAACCGCAAGCGGTGCTGTCGAGTCCGCAAGATCGAACCGCTGCGCCGCGCGTTCCGCACGCTCGACGTATGGATCTGCGGGTTGCGCCGCGAACAGTCCGTAACCCGCAGCGGAATGCAGCCCGTCGAGTGGGACGAGACGAACGGACTGCTGAAACTCAACCCGCTGATCGGCTGGCACGAAGAGCAGGTGTGGGAGTATATCCGCAAAAACAATGTCCCCTACAACAAACTGCACGACGCCGGCTTCCCGAGCATCGGCTGCCAGCCATGCACGCGGGCTGTCCGACCGGGCGAAGATATTCGTGCGGGTCGTTGGTGGTGGGAGTCGCCCGATCACAAGGAGTGCGGGCTGCATCTGCGGAAATAATAAAATCCAAGATATTAGAATGCAAGGCATTTTATGTTATTATGAAATCTTTTGTGGAAAATTTCGAACATGAAATTAACCGGAAACTCAGAAAAATAGAATCGTCCGATCTGAATATCTTGAAGAAGTCGTTAGAGGCATCGCTTATTTTGGGCGATGCCTTTCAGCGGATGAGAGAATTTATCGACACCCATATCTTCAAGAGTGAGGCCGAAGAGATCGAGTTTTTCA
>CAZESW010000183.1:0-3961 GCA_964514795.1 uncultured Alistipes sp. | reverse complement strand
ATTTAGGGGGTGGGTAACATCTGTATACGCGGCTTCGCCGCGAGAACCACAACCGGCGGATTCTTCAATACAACCCATAACTTGGTTCGGTGTAAAATTGTATGGTAGCCTGATGTTTTTTATCGGCAAAAAAGCCGTCCGCCGTCGTCGATTGCAATCTTTCCGTCGCCAAGCATCCGCTTGATAACGGCGATGGCGGTTTCGGGCTTGCATCGGAATCTATCGACCAGCTCCTTTACGGTTATCTCTCCGGCATTTATCTCCGACAAAATGTCGGCTTCGTCGATTTCCGCAGCCGCCGATGCTCTCCGTTTGCGGTTCAGGCATATGTCGCATACGCCGCAGTCGGACGAATCTTCGTCGCCGAAGTATCGTTCGAGTATCTTGCTGCGGCATTCGGTTTCGTTGTTTGCGTAACGTAGCATGTTTTCGAACCGTTCGGTCATCAATTCCTTGCGGCGGGAGTAGGTTTCGGGTGCGATGTAGACGTTTTCGAGCGGCAGACGCTCTTCGTCGAAGAATATCATCGGCGATGTATTGGCGGGAATGTAGCGAATAACATGCATCCGCCATAGCGATTTCAGCAGATTGTGCACCTCCTCCGGCGTACGTCCGCTCGCCGTGGCTATTTGCAGTTCGTCTATCGGTCTGAATTCGGTGAATATGCCGTCGTAAAGCCTTAATATGGTGCGCAGTATCGCATCGAAACTGTTACGCTCGATTCGTATCTTGTAGAGGTCGTCACGGCTTATGCAGAACATCAGCCGCGCAGGATTTTCGCTCTCCTCCGTTAATGTTAGATAGCCGTTCTGTTGCAACAGTTTGAGCGCGCTCACGACCGTCCCGCCATAAAGATGTTCGCGGGCGCAGAAATCGTGTATGTTGAATATGAACGATGCCTGATAACCGTCGCCGATGGCGATTTGTAGGTAGGAGCACAGCCGTTCGTATATCGATTTGACTATTTCGAGTTTCGGGAACTCCTGCTCGAAACGTTTGCGAACCCGCGAATCGTCGTCGGGTGCGACCAGAAGCACCGCATAACTGCGTTTTCCGTCGCGTCCTGCACGTCCTGCCTCCTGATAGTAACTTTCGAGCGAGTCGCACATCGAATAGTGGATGACGAACCGTACGTCCGCTTTGTCGATACCCATTCCGAAAGCGTTGGTCGCCACCATTATCCGGGTCTTGCCCGATACCCATTCGTCCTGCCTTATGGAGCGTTCGGCGTGGGGTAGTCCTCCGTGGTAATAACTCGCCGAAACGCCGTTGTCCTGCAAGTATGCGGCAACCTTCTCCGCGGCTTCACGCAGACGTACATAGACTATTCCCGAACCGTCCACGTTGTTGATTATCCGCATCAACTGCCCGTTCTTGTCGTCCACATGCCGCACGGCATACGACAGATTCGGACGGGCGAACGAACTGCGCATGATGTTCGGCTCGGCGAATTGCAGATGGCGCATTATGTCGTCGGCAACCATCGGAGTGGCGGATGCCGTCAGTGCGAGTATCGGTGTATCGGGAATAAGCCGCCGCAGTTCGGCGATTCGCAGATACGACGGGCGGAAGTCGTATCCCCATTGCGAAATGCAGTGCGCTTCGTCTACCGCCAGCAGTGAAACATTCATGCGCTGAACCCGCAGACGGAATGTTTCGGATGCAAGCCTTTCGGGGGCGAGATACAGAAATTTAACGTCGCCGTAGACACAGTTGTCAAGGGCGATGTCTATCTGTCTGGCTGCGACTCCCGAATGCACAGCCACCGCCTGAATACCGCGTCTCCGCAGTCTGTCCACCTGGTCTTTCATCAGCGCGATAAGCGGCGTAACGACGATGCACAGACCGTCGCCGGCGAGTGCCGGCAACTGATACGTTATGGATTTTCCGCCGCCCGTAGGCATCAGTGCGAGAGTGTCGCGACCCGACATGACGGATTCGATGATTTCGCGCTGCATAGGCCGGAAATCGTCGTATCCCCAATATTTTTTCAGTATGTCGCGCAGTCTGCTCTCCATAACTGCGAAGATAACTCAAAATTCGGACAGTCGCAAAAATAAATGCGCCATTCGCAGCGGAATCGAAAAAAGGCTGCCCGAGAGCAGCCTTTACCGTTTAGAACGTAACTCTTACGCCGATTTGCATGTGCCAGCGCGAAAGCAGGTCGTCTTTCGACAATGTCGCTCCGCGATAACGGTATTGCGGCGTTTTGTTGCCCGCCCCGTCGTCGTCGAGTGCGAAAATCTCTACCGGCGACGATTTCCAGTTGGTCTGGTAGTATGACGCACCCCAGTTCTTGCAGAGCAGATTTCCGAAATTAAGGATGTCGAGCGTCAGTTGGAGTTTGCGCCCCGTCGTCGCGCCGAAATAGAAATCCTGTGCGAAATGGAGGTCGAGATGATGCTCGAACGGAGTCTGCATGGCGTTGCGTGCCGAATATTGTCCGCGATGGTTGCGCAGATAGCTGTCGCCTTCGATGAATGCCTCGAAATCGTCGCGCTGCCCGTCGGTTTCGAACTTCATCGCGCCGAGTTCGGATTTGGTAGGTATGTACATCAGCGTGTTGCCGCGGTTGGAGTCGCCGTTTACGTCGAGGCTGTTCTGGTAATAGGTCAGCGAATAGCGCATGCCGGAGTAGGCTTGGTAGACGAGCGAAACCGTCGAGCCGAAATAGCGGGCATAACGTTTGGAATATGCAACCGAGGCCGTTACCTTGTGCGGCGTGTCGAACAGCGAGTAACTTAATCCGATATTGTTCGATTCCGCGGCATAGCACTTGCCCCAGTTGCTCGGTGCCTGTGCCGAGATGCCGTCCATGACCGAGTAGGAGTGCCCGAAGGTGTAGGCTGCCGATATATCCATTCCGAAGGCGAAGTGTTTGGATGCCGAAGCCGAAACGGAGTACGAATAGCCTTTGTTCGTGTTTTTCAGATAGTATATCGACGAGAATTGCGAACTTGCTGACGAATCGTAAAATACGGTCGTGTTGCCGGAGTTCGACATGTCGGACGATACGGCGTAGAGTTTGCTGCCTTTGTCCTGTGCCACGAGATTCTCGACAAGCATGTTGTTGAATGTCTTGGAGAATATGCCCTCGACCTTGAACTGCCATCCGTTGCCGAATAGTTCCTCTACTGCGAGATTGGCTCTGAATACCTGCGGATATTTGAAGTCGGAACTTACCGTATGGATTGCCGGATTGGAGACCGTTTCGCCGCTCGGGTCTTCGCCGAATGCCGGAGTGGCGGCGTTGTAGAGAGCATATCCGCGCTGGGTGGTTCCGGTATTGGAGAAGCAGTTCTTAATCCATACGAAAGGTACGGTTCCCGTGAAAATGCCGGCACCTCCGCGTATAATGGTGTAATGGCGTGATGGCATATTCTGAATTCTGTATTTGAATCCTATGCGCGGCGAGAGCAGAATATTGGCTTTCGGCTTGCTGTCGGTGCGGATGCCGTATTTCTGTGCGATTTCGCTCGTGTTGAATGCCGGATTCACGTTCGGAGTGTCGAATATCACCGGAATGTCTGCGCGTATGCCGTATGTCAGCGTGAAATTGTCGGTCGCCGACCATTTGTCCTGAATGTAGAGTCCGAACTGGGCGAACGACGTGTGTATGGCAGGATTGCCGACAGGGTAGTTGCGGAGGTATGCCGACGAATTGTCTTTGAGAAAGTCGTCGAGAGTGTTGTAGGTATACGAACCGAATGCGTTGGCGACGTATGTTACCTCGTTGGTGAAAATTTCGTTGTGAGTGCCGACGGTTATGGCATGGTTGCCCGAATATATCGAAACGTTGTCGGTTATCGAAACCGAATTCTGGTCGAGATGGTTCATGCCGTTGTAAGGGTTCGTTCCTATCATTACCCTGATATTGTTGTTCTTGTCGCCGCCGTTGTCGTCCGAGAGTTTGTTTATCTGAACGTATGGCAGCAGCCGTTCCGACTCTCCGCCGTCCTCG
>CAZESW010000182.1:0-3983 GCA_964514795.1 uncultured Alistipes sp. | reverse complement strand
ACGACGGCCGCAAGAAGGAGCCGGTGACTCTGCCGGTGAAATTCCCGCTGCTGCTCTCGCAGGGAACCGAAGGAATCGCCGTGGGTCTTGCGTCGAAGATTCTGCCGCACAATTTCGTGGAACTTATCAACGCCTCGATTGCTCATCTTCGCGGCGAGAGTTTCCAGCTCTATCCCGACTTCCCGACGGGTGGAATGATAGACGTGAGCCGCTATAACGACGGTATGCGCGGAGGTGCGGTGAAGGTGAGGGCGAAGATTTCGAAAATCGACAAACGGACGCTCGCGATTACCGAGATTCCGTTCTCGACGACCACCGAATCGCTCAAAGAGTCGATTACGAAGGCTGGCGAGCGCGGCAAAATCAAGATAAAGAAGGTGGACGACAATACCGCCCAGCGTGCCGAAATCATAGTGCATGTGGCGAACGACGAGTCGAGCGACCGCACGATAGACGCCCTCTACGCGTTCACCAACTGCGAGGTTTCGATTTCGCCGAACGCATGCGTCATCAAGGACGACAAACCGGTGTTCATGGGCGTGAGCGATATTCTGCGCCACTCTGCGGAGCGGACGAAATGGCTGCTCGGCAGGGAGTTGGAGATAAAACTCGCCGAGCTGGACGACGCATGGCATGCCGCTTCGCTCGAACGCATATTCATCGAGAACAAACTCTACGCCCTTATCGAGGGTTGCAAGACCCGCGAGGAGGCCTACGAGGCTGTGGACGGCGGTTTGGAACCGTTCAAGAAACTGCTTCGCCGCGAGGTTACGATGGAGGACGTGCAGCGGCTTACGGAGTTGAAGTTCATCCGCATCTCGCGTTTCGACAGCGACAAGGCGGACAACGAGATCAAGCAGATTGAGGCGGACATCGAGCAGACGAAATACGATTTGGCTCATCTGGTGGACTATACGGTGGCCTATTACGAGCGTATCCGCGAGAAGTACGGCAAGGGCCATGAACGCCGCACCGAGATTCGCGAGTTCGACAATATCGAGGCTACGAAGGTCGCCGTGACGAACGCCAAACTCTACGTGGACCGCGAGGAGGGCTTCTTCGGTATCGGCAAGAGCATGAAGGATGCCGAATTCGTGTGCGACTGCTCGGACATCGACGACGTGATAGTAATCCTGAAAGACGGCCGCTACGTTATCCGCAAGGTCGCCGAGAAGAGTTTCTTCGACAAGGGTATTTATTATATAGGTGTATTCAAGCGCAACGACGAGCGGACGATATACAACGTCCTCTACCGTGACGGCAAGAACGGCCCGATAATGATGAAACGCTGCGCGATAAAGGGTATCACGCGCGACAAGGAGTACGACCTGACGAAAGGAACGCCGAAGAGCGACATCCTCTATCTGTCGGTCAATCCGAACGGAGAGGCGGAGGTGCTGAAAGTCTATTTCAAGCCTCGTCCGCGTTTGAAAAAGGTTATCGTGGACCTCGATTTCTCGACACTCGCCATCAAGGGCCGCCAGAGCCAGGGCAATCTGTTCTCGCGCTACGGAATCCACAAAATCGTGCTGAAAGAGAAGGGTACATCGACCCTCGGCAGCCAGAATATATGGTTCGACGAGGATGTGCGCCGTCTCAACAGCGACGGTCGCGGACGACTGATAGGCGCGTTCAAGGGCGACGACAAAATCGTGGTCTGGACATCCAAGCACCAGTACTATATCACGGGCTTCGACCTCGGACAGCACTTCCCGGACGAGACGGTCGCCGTCGAACGCTACGTTGCGGACAAGGTCTATGCGCTCTGTTATTTCGACCGCGAGCAGGGCTACTTCTATATGAAACGCTTCATGCTCGAACGCAGCGACAAGATGCAGAGCTATCTCGACGAGGACGGCAACGACGAATTCGTATGTATCACCGGTGCGGGAGGAGCGACACTCCGCATAACCTACAAGGGTGCGCAGGCTTCGCGACCTGCCGACGAAGTGGACGTCGATTCGTTCATCGGTATCAAGAGCCGCAAGGCGAAGGGCAAGCGCCTATCGACCTACGACATCGACACGCTTACGTTCATCGAGCCGGAACTGCCTCCGCAGCCTGAAATTACGGAGGAGGATTCCGCGGCGGACGACGACGCGCAGACGGAGAGCGTCGATTTGACCGATATGATAGACGACGAAGGCATCGTGCCGGTGAGCAACGGCGGTGCTCCGATAGAGATAATCCGTCCCGAAGCGGACGACATCATAGACCCCGAACAGCTCGACCTGTTCGGCAGATAGTGGGCCATGCGACTGTTTCTGATTGGATACATGGGCTGCGGCAAAAGCTCGATGGGACGCAAAATCGCCCGTCGGCTCGGTATGGAGTTCATCGATACCGACGCGCTGGTCGAACAGACGGAGGGTGCGGAGATTGCCGACATTGTCCGTTATCAGGGTGAGGAGTATTTCCGCGAATGCGAGCGCAAGGCGCTGGAAAAGGCCGCGGAGCATCCCGATGCGGTGATTTCGACGGGCGGAGGACTGCCGATGTGGCGCGATAACATGGACCGGGTGCTGTCGCTCGGACTGTCGGTCTACATCCGCCGTTCGCCGGAGCAGATTATGTCGCGCCTGTCGCCTTACGGCCGCTACAAACGCCCGAAATTCCGCGGACTGAACGACGAGGAACTGCTCGCTTTCATGCGCACCAACATGGCGGAGCGCGAACCGGTCTATCTGCAGGCTAACGTTACGCTCGATTGCGAGGGTCGCAGCGATGACGAACTGATAGATGCGATACTTGAAACGATACGAAAACCATAAAACATATTACCTGAATGAAAAAAGCATTATTGACTCTCATTGCGGCGGCGGTATGCCTCTCGTCCGCTGCACAGATAAAAATATCGGGAACGGTGAAGGATTCCGCCGGACGGCCTGTCGGCGGGGTAGTGGTCAGCGACGGATTCTCGTGCGTCAAGACCGATGCCAAAGGTCGCTACAAGATGACCACGTCGA
Source organism: uncultured Alistipes sp. (assembly GCA_964514795.1). Taxonomy (GTDB): domain Bacteria; phylum Bacteroidota; class Bacteroidia; order Bacteroidales; family Rikenellaceae; genus Alistipes. Next base: position 1,017 of record CAZESW010000182.1, on the reverse strand, counting down.
AGGACGCATATTATGTATTCTACTCGACCCCTGCCGAGTATGGCATTGCGGTTAAGGACGGACATCCCGATTTCTACACCAAACTCGAAAAGAATATCAAGAAATACGATTTCGTCCTCGCACCTCTCGGCAACGGAAATACGAAGGAGTTTAAACTCGTGATGGTCGCCGACCCTCAGGCGCAGTGCGATTTCCATGTCAAGCGCTTCGAGCGCGAAACTGTGCCCGACATCCGCGCTTATGTCGATGCGCAGACGGTTCCGTGCTACGGCATCACGCTAGGCGACATGGCATACAGCGAGGGCAAGTTCAACGCCGTGCCGATGATGCCGAAAATGCGCCGTGCAATGGCTTACGACCGTTCGCACCTGCTCTTTTTCCAGACTATGGGCAACCACGACAACGCATACGCTCCGGTTGCGACCGACGAGTACAGCAGCAATATCAACCTTGCCTACCAGCGTCCGTTCGAGAAGGTGTTCGGGCCGGTGAACTACTCGTGGAACCGCGGCGACGTGCATATTGTGTCGATGAAGGACATCGAGTACCTGCTCGCCGAAAAGAGCAGCAAATACCGTCCCGCTTTCAGCCGCGAGCAGTACGAGTGGTTGCGTCAGGATTTGGAGCATGTGCCTGCCGACAAAATGGTGATTCTCTGCGTGCATATCGGACTCTACGACCGCACGAACCCTTATCTCGCCGAAACCCGCGAGTTGCTCAAACGCTTCAAGGAGGCGCATATCATGGTGGGACACACCCATTTCATGAACCACAACGTCAATAAACTCGGCATCTACGAGCATGTACATGCGGCGGCGAGCGGTGCGTTCTGGTGGTCGTGCATCAACGGCGACGGCGTGCCTAACGGCTATACGGTCTACGACATCGACGGCGCGCACATCAAGAACTGGCAATACAAATGCACGGGTCGCGACATCGGCTATCAGATTCGCATGTATCGCGGCGACGGCGAATTCGGCGGCGAATACGAAAAGGTGCGGTTCCCGTACTCGCACG
>CAZESW010000181.1:0-3994 GCA_964514795.1 uncultured Alistipes sp. | reverse complement strand
GATTATCAGTCGATAATCCGCTGTATGGTATTGGCATGCTTTATCGCTTTGCGAAGCCCGTCGGCATCGTCGTTCTCAATCATCTTGCGCATGATCTGGAGCTGGTGGATATGCTCGCGCAGAACGTCGAGAATGTTATACTTGTTTTTCAGCAATATCGGAATCCACGTCTGCGCCGAAGACTTCGCAAGGCGCACCGTACTCTCGAAACCGCCTCCCGCAAGGTTGAAAATATGTTTGTCCTCGCGCTCCTTTTCGAGCACCGTCAGTGCAAGGGCGAACGAAGTGATATGCGAAATGTGCGAAACGTATGCCGTGTGGAGGTCGTGCTCCTCGCCGCTCTCCATCTCGGTTCGGTGCATACCTATCGTGTCGTAGATGCGTTCGACGAGAGCGACGGCATCGGGTACGCTGCGCTCCTTTTCGAGAATAACGACCGTGCGTCCGGCGAAGGCATCGTCGCGGGCAGCCGCAGGACCGCTGTACTCAGTACCCCACATAGGGTGGGTAGCAACGAAACGGCATCGGTTCGGGTGCATAGAAATCGCCTCGCACAACTCGCTTTTCACCGAACCCATGTCGATAACCGTCTGATGCGGTGCGACACGGTTCAGCAGTTTCACGGCGAGCAGCGGGATTTCGTCCACCGGAATAGCAATAACTACGAGGTCGGATTCCGCCATACAGCGGTCGAGCGTTACGATTTCGTCCACGAGACCCAGTCTCAACGCCTCGTCGGCGTTGGCTGCCGAAGCCTCGACGCCCCAGATTCTGTCGGCGAGCGCGTGTCTGCGCAATGCAAGTGCGAATGAGCCGCCAATCATGCCCACTCCTATAATGGTAGCCGTCATCGTTGCGATTTGTCGTTAAAAAGTTTCATCTGCGCGCTTACCGACTCCTCGTGGACAGTTCGCAATATCGAAGTTACGAATTCGGGATTCAGCCCCACCTCTACGGCCTGTGCACTGCGCTTGTTCAGTATCTCGTCGTAACGCTGCGCCTGCAAAACAGGCATGTTGTGCTCCTTCTTGTAAAGACCGATTTCGTGGCACACGCGCATCCGTTTCGCCAGCAAGTCGAGCAGTTCGTTGTCGAGCTTGTCTATCTCACGGCGCAGGTCGGTGAGGCTCTCGGTAGTCTGCATCGTGTCGCGAATCACAAGATGTTCGACAATCAGTGCCAGCGCCTCCGGAGTAACCTGCTGGTTCTTGTCGCTCCATGCACAATCGGGGTTGCAGTGCGTCTCTATCATCAGTCCGTCGAATCCGAGGTCCATAGCCTCCTGCGACAGCGGAGCGATAAGTTCGCGCCGTCCGCCCATGTGGCTCGGGTCGCAGAATATCGGCAAATCGGGAATGCGACGGTGCAGTTCGATAGGAATAGGCCACTGCGGAGCATTGCGGTAGAGCGACTTGCCGTACTCGCTGAATCCGCGGTGAATCGCCCCCAGCCGCTCGATACCGGCATTGTTGATGCGTTGGAGCGCACCTATCCACAGTTCCAAATCGGGATTGACCGGGTTTTTGACGAGCACCGTGACATCCGTTCCCGCAAGGGCATCGGCGATATCCTGCACAGCGAACGGATTGGCGGAGGTGCGGGCGCCTATCCACAGAATATCCATACCCGCTTCCAGCGCATCGTGGACATGGGCAGCGTTGGCGACCTCGACTGCCGTATACATGCCATATTCGCGTTTCACGCGTTTCAACCATTCGAGGCACGGTTTGCCGCTGCCCTCGAATCCGCCCGGCTTCGTCCGCGGCTTCCACACTCCCGCGCGGAATATCTTCACTCCGCGTTCGGCAAGCCGACCCGCCGTTTCGAGCACCTGCTCCTCGGTTTCGGCACTGCACGGACCTGCAATGACCATAGGGCGGCAGGACTCTACCCCATCGAATTTTATTGGCGAAAGTTTCATATATCTATCGTTTCAGTTTTTCTATTCTTTGCAAAGCCTCCGTCATGCGCTCCTCGGTCGCACACAGCGAAATGCGTATATATTTTCTGCCGTTCGAGCCGAAAACGAACCCCGGCACGACGAATATTCCCGCTTCGTACAGCAACCGGTCGGCAAGATGCGCTCCATCCGTCTCCCACTCCGGCACCTCGCCCCAAAGGAACAGACCGGTCTGCGACGGGTCGAAGCGGCAATCCAGAGCCGACATTATCCGTTCGGCGATTTTGCGTCTTCGGGCATATACGCGGTTCAGTTCGGCATACCATTCGTCGCCGCACTTCAAAGCCTCGGCCGCCGCGAGTTGAAGCGGACGGAACATGCCCGAATCTATATTCGACTTGACGCGCAATATCCACTCCACGAAACGGCTGTTAGAAGCGAGCATGCCGACACGCCAGCCTGCCATATTGTGGCTCTTGCTGAGCGAATTGAGTTCGATGCAGACATCCTTCGCCCCATCGACCGACAGGATGCTCGACGGCGAATCGTTGAGAATGAAACTGTAAGGATTGTCGTTGCAAATCACTATTCCGTGTCGGCGGCCGAAATCGACGAGCCGTTCGAACGTTTCGCGCGTCGCCTTCGCTCCCGTAGGCATATTCGGATAGTTCACCCACATAAGTTTTATGCGCTCCAACGGCATCCGTTCCAGTGCGTCGAAATCGGGCTGCCAGCCGTTGGCGGCATCAAGCGAATAGTTGAATATTTCAGCCTCGGCAAGCCTGCTGACTGACGAATATGTCGGATAACCCGGGTCGGGCACCAGAACGCCGTCGCCCTTGTTCAGAAATGCGAGCGTAATATGGAGGATACCCTCTTTCGACCCCATCAGCGGGCGAATCTCCGTCGCCGGGTCGAGCGTAACGCCGTAATGGCGGGCATACCAATCGGCGAAAGCCCCGCGCAGTTCGGGAATGCCGATATAGGACTGGTAGGAGTGCGTGTCGCTGCGACGGCTCATGTCGCACAGCGTGTCGATAACAACCCCGTGCGGCGGACGGTCGGGACCTCCGACACCGAGACTCACTATGTCGCGCCCCTCGGCACGCAGTTCGGCTATCTCGCGCAGTTTCGACGAGAAATAGTATTCCGTAATGTTGCCGATACGGTCGGCAGGCACTATCTTACAATTTGTATTCGGCATACTCTCCAAGGATTTTAAGGTCGCTGACCAGCGGCAGTATCGCCGCCACGGACTGACGGTATCGCGTCGCGTCGTCGAACGTGACATCGACATAGAAACGATACTCCCACTCGCGGCCGATTATCGGAAGCGACTGTATTTTGGTCAGGTTGATGTCGTAGAACGAAAATATCGTCAGCACTTTCGACAGACTGCCGCGCTCGTGTTGCAGGCTGAATACGAGCGACGCCTTGTCGGCATATTCCGCCGCGGGAACGTCGTCGCGGGCAATAGCCAGAAAGCGGGTGAAATTGTGTTTGTTGGTCTCGATTCCGTCGAACAGAATCTTCATGCCGTAGATTTCGGCGGCAAGCCGTCCGCAAATAGCCGCATGTCCGCGCAAACCGCGTTCGGCAATCTCCTTGGCGCTGCCCGCCGTATCCTCCTTCTCGACGATTTTGAACGACGGATGCCGTTTGAGGAACTCGCCGCACTGCATCAGCGCTATCGGGTGGGAATCCACCTCCGTAATCGTCTCGACAGTATCCCCGGGCAAAGCGCACAGCGTATGCGATATGCGCAGCTTGTATTCGCCCGTCACGCGCAGTCCGCTGCTTCGCAGAAGTTCGTGATTCTGCAACAGACTGCCGGCAATGGTATTCTCGATGGCGACTATTCCGTACGGAGCATCGCCGTTGCAGACCTGTTCGAACAGCGCGTCGAACGTACGGCACGGGACGATTTCAATCTCCTCGCCATCTTCGCCGCCGAAATACTCGCGTGCCGCCATTTCGTGGAAACAGCCCGTTTCTCCCTGTATTGCTACTCGTTTCATACAAAAAAAGCCCCATTCTTCGGAACGGGACTATACATCGGTTATATTATTCAGTGCAATCGCATACAATCCCTTT
>CAZESW010000180.1:0-3994 GCA_964514795.1 uncultured Alistipes sp. | reverse complement strand
CTCCCCGCAAAAAAAATTCCGCGACACCTCGAAAGATGTCGCGGAATTCTTAATAATCAACCGACGGATATTAGTCCTGGCCGCCTGCCGCATCGTCGTCGTCCTCGCCGACCCACGATACATAGTAGGAATCCTTCTCCTTGTCGTAAGTGCTTGCAGGAATTGAGATACGCCACGAGAAAGGCTCGCTGCCCAGCACGAGAGAGCCGTTTGCCGGAGCGAGATACTTGTCGCCATAACCGATGGTATAATACTGTCCAGATACGTTTTTCAGTTCGAAAGCGTATTCGGCACCGAAGCCGAAGCAGTTGTCGGCAACCGTAACGACATCCGAAGTAACGGTCTCGCCGCTAACCTTCACGGCACGCCATTCGGTCGTTTCGCCCGACGTTACGCCGAATACCAGCGCACTCGTAAGAGCCGCATACGACGGATAGTTTACGAATTTGTCGAAATCGCCCTCCGTATAACGGGTGAAGAACGCAGGACGTACAATCGCTGCCTCCTCTGCCGATTCGCGGTCGATAACCACGATACGGGAGTTGTCCATATCGTATCCGATGAAACTTCTGTCTGCTGTATTTGCGACATAATACGTTCCGTCGCCACCGTCAGGAGTCAAAGCCTGCACCTGCTCGGCCGAGAGATAGTCGCTTTCGTCGAAATGAATATCGGTATAACGGCTTACGGACAACTGGTAGGCACCGTAACTGTAAGTCCACGACTTGGAGTAGATGCCGTAGATTGCGAGCATATCGCCTTTCGCACCGTTACGGACTATCGGACGGCTTGCGAAGCGCGAATAACCGCTGGTGCGCAGCGAATAGGCGCCTGCATCCATACCGCTTGCCGGAACAGCCGCAAGATACGAGAAGAGAACCGAACCGTAAAGGCATTTTCCGCCGACGGAGTATGCCCAGTTATACCACGGCTTGGTAAGAATACCGTTGGCATAGTTCATATTCTCGGTATAGAGCCAGCTCGGATAGATATTGTCGCCGATGCCGCTGATGGTCTGTCCCTTCTGGTCCATCACACCCGCATACATGCAGCTGATGCCCTTGAACAGCACGAGGCGTCCGAGCATCTGGCGACCGTTGATGCCGTTGACGGACGAATAGTTCGTCGCGTCGATAGTAACGATATCCTCGCCCTCCTTGAGCGTCGTAGTTTCGCCGACGAATACATGCTCGGCGATAATCGTCGGATTGTCGATAGCCGAATTGGCGTAGAACTTATGTTCGTCGCGCTTGTTGAACGAGTCGGTAGGGCCCGCACCGATAGAGAGCATCATACGGTAGTTGCCGATGAACAAATCCTTGACACGGACGTAAACATACGACGACGGAATCTCCATAGGCGACTTCGACCAGTCGCACTCGCCCATATAATATTTGAGGTAGGTTCCGTTCGTCAGACGCACCTCGATAGCACCGGTGCTGTCGAGCAGATAGAGCGACTTGTAGATATTGCCCTGCTCATCGTTCGAAATCACCTTGCCGCGGATATAGTAGTCCTCCTCGAACTGATAGTACTTGGTATTGTTCCAGCCGCTGTTCTCACCGCCGACGAACTGCGGGTCGTTGGTCTTAGTCGCATATACCTGCTTCAACTCTTCGATAGTGCGGTACTCGCAGCCGGGGAATGCCGCCTGGAACGCCTCCTCCGAATCGTAGACCACCAACGCCGGAACCTCGCCGAAATCGCTGTAACAGCCCGCCATGAATATGGCGACCGACAGCATCAATATATATTTATATAACTTCATAATCGTCTGTTTTATCTGTTAAACCATTAGAATCGGAAATAGACGTTCAGATAATAAGTTGTTCCGTACATGTAGAAATACTTGGAATCGAACTTCGTGTAGTTGGTGAACTTGGCAATCGTCGGTTCGCCCTTGTAGTCGGAAACGATATTCGGCCCGTAGAACTTGCTCAGACGCATCTGTTCGTAACCGCCGGTGCGGAACGTACGGTTGTTGAGCAGATTCTTGACGTCGAAACTGAATCCGAGGGTGTACTTGTACTTGATATACCAGTTCTTGCCGACGCTGACGTTGAGCGTATATACATTCTTCAAACGCTCCTCCGCCTTCATGTTGGCTATCTTGATGCCGATTTCGCGTTTCTGCGCACCCCACATATCGTCGTAGCTTGCATAACCGAGAGCCTCGACATATATATTTGTGAGCTGGTCGGCGAGATACTGCGTACGATACATCGGGTTCATCGACAGATAGGTATCCATATAGTAGTTGAAATCTACCGATGCAAACCAGTTGTGAGGACCGCGATACGACAGACCTACGTTGAATGCCTTTTGCGGAGTGCTCTCGATGAAGTAGTTCTTCCAGTTCACGGTACTCTCGACCTTCACGGTAGCGCTGTTATCGACAATCTGCACGAACTTCGGATTCGACGTATAGCGGTAATCGCCGATGCTTACTGCACCGTTCAGCGAGATACCTGCACCGAGCGGCATTGTCAAGCCCAGTTCGACACCCATATAACGTTTGTCGATACCGCTCATCGCGAAGTTGGTGAACGACGACTGCAAATCGTCATAGAACGAAATCACCTTCGACTGGTCGTTGATTTTGGTGTAGTAACCCGACAGACGGGCCTTAATCCACGATAGTTTGAGCTGGTATGTCAGGTCTACGCCGAACACCTTCTCGGTATCGAGACCCGGCGTTACCTGATTGCGGGTACGCGCCGAAACGAACGCATCACGGAACTGCGGAGGATTCTGCATGTAAGCGACATTGGCTTCCAGCGAATGCGCTCCGGAGAAACGATAGTTGAAACTGCCCTTCACTTTATAGGTGAGGTGGTTCAGATGCTTGGAATCGCCGTACGAATCGGTCGGGAACAGACCCTTGCGCCACAGACCCTGACGCCAAATCGACGAGAAACCGGCCTCGGCGCCGAGGTTCATCGTGAATCCGCCGACGCTGTAATTGTACATCGCCCATACCTGACCCTGACGAACATGCGCGTAGTAGTCGTAACCGATTTTGTCGCCCTCTTTCGCCAGACGCGGATGGCCGTATTTCTCGTAATAGTCGAGGTCGTTCTGATAAGCGAGAATGTTCGAGCCGAAGTCGCGAACAGCGAACTTGTCGACATCGAGCCAGTATCCGCCGCCGAGCAAATCCTTGACCATATCGTAGTACTCGGTACGATTGACACGAGCCTTGATACCGCCGATGAGTTTCGAACCGTTCTTGAAGACGTGGTCTACCGACAGCGACAGGTTATAGTCGATTTGATCGGTATGACGCTCCTCGACAATCGAACTCGAACGGGTCATCGTCGTGCTGTACTTGTCGTTGATGCTGCCCAGACCGCGATTCTGATTCACCAGACCGTCCCAGTCTATAAAGCCCGTCCATACATCCTTGGCCTCGTTCATCTTGTTCTCGTAGGTTTCGAGCGTAACGTCCGTATAGCGGTCGTTAGGCAGACCGTAGATGTCGATAACGTTGTTTATGTCCTGCATGTCGTGCAGACGGTTGCCGTAGAACGACGGCAGATAGCGGTAGTAGTCCGGACGAGGGTCGGGGCCGTCAGCCCAGGTGAGAGCCGAATAGCCGTTGAATCCGAAACGAACCGAAGTAGCGGCACGCAGACGGGTATTTTCCGAAATCTGATACTCATAATTGAGCATGATTATCGGCTCGTGGGTATTGCGGACACGCGAGTTGCGTAGCTTGCCGCCCTGATAGCCGACATTCGGGTTGTAGTAGTTGCTGTTGAACAGGTCGTATGCCTCCTGCGTCGAAGCCTGCTGAGCACCGCGCTGTGTAGGTGCGCCGAGAACGGTCAATGCGAGATTGTGTCCGCTGCCGAATCGTTTTTCGGCGGATGCGAAATAACCGAAGCCGTTATAGTAGACGCCGTCCACATAACCGTTATATCCCTGACGAGTCGAGAACGAGAAGCCGTAAGACCAGCCGTTGTCGAGCATACCCGAAGCATAGGTTACCATC
>CAZESW010000179.1:0-4041 GCA_964514795.1 uncultured Alistipes sp. | reverse complement strand
TTACCGTTATGATGTCCGTGAAGCGCAGCTCCACGGGATAACTCTCTATCAGAAACGCCCCCTCCGGCATGGGAATTACGTGCAGATACTGCTGCACGGCTGCCAGTGCCGTGCCGAGCACCATTCCTGCCGCACCTCCGATACCCGAAATCAGAAGCCCCTCGCGGACGAAAATCCGGCGGATGAAACCGCTGTCGGCACCGATTGCCCTCAGCGTGGTCTGCTCGTGCCGCTTCTCGACGATAAGCATTATCACCGTGCCGATAATCGAGAACGAAGCGATGACGAGCACCAGCAACGAAACGAGGAACACGCCCCACTTCTCGTAGCGCATTATGCGGTAGAATGCCGAGTTTTTCTCCTCGCGGGTCGTGATTCTCACCCCCTCGCCGAGCCTTTCGGCGAGGGCCGCCCTCACTTTCGACGGCGAATGTCCGTCGGCGATGCGCACCAGTGCGGCATCGGCGTATCCGTCGGTCGGAAAGAGCCTCTGTGCGGCCAGCATCGACGTGATGACGAGTTCGGCATCGTTGCGGCTGTCGATTGCGAACATGCCGCAAACGGGAAGGTTCGAGCGGCGCATTCCGCTCATCGGCAGCATCGAACCTATCGCACCCCCACCGAGCGAGTATACCGAAACGTCGTCGCAGAAAGTGGAGAATATGCCGAGCGCGTAGGCGACCCCTTCACCCAGAAGCAGACGGTCTATTTCTCCCGTCCGTACCTCGGCGTCGCCCAACGAAACGTGGCGGCGGAGCGGTACGACCTCGGAGTAGCGGTCGTCCGTACCGCGGACGCGGGCGGTGGTCTGTCTGTCGCGGTATTCGAGCAGAGCCTGCCGCTCGACGGTGAACGAAACGGCCTCCACACCGTCGCAGGACTCTATAATGCTGCGGTTGGCGTCGTCGGCCCGCAGAATGTCGGGTCGTCGGATGCCGTCGGCTGTGATTTCGATGTCGGCATCGACGGCGGCATACATCTGCCGCACGAGGGTTTCGAATCCGTTGAACACCGACAGCAGGATTATCATCGCCGCGACGGGAACGGCAACGGCGAGCAGGCTCACACCCGCGATGATGTTAATCACCGAGTGCGACTTGCGCGAAATCAGATAGCGTCCTGCAAAAAGCCATTCCATAGTGCGTCGGCGGTCGGTTTCCGTACTGAAATGCCTATTTTTTCAGCAGCGAGTCTATGTTCTCGATATATTCCAGCGAGTCGTCGATGAAGAACTGCAACTCCGGAATCGACTTCACCTGATTGCGCATGCGGTTGCCGAGCGCACCCCGGATGGCGCGGTTCTGCGACTCGATGGTTTCGAGCACCGGCTGCGCCTTCTCGTAAGGGAAGATGCTCACGTAGACCTTGGCGTAGGCGAGGTCGGGCGACACGCGTACGGTGGTTACCGTGACGAGCGAACCGCGGAGCGCCGCCGACAGGTCGCGCTGGAATATCTCGGCGATGTCGCGCTGAATCTGTTTTGCTATTTTCTGTTGTCTTGTGTTTTCCATATCCAATATCGTTAGAGTCGTTTTTAGTCGAGGTTGAATTTGAATGTCTCCTCGTTCTTGCGGCGAGGTTTGCGCTTGACCGTCCACTCCTTGAATCCCTCCTTGTTGAAGCGGAAACCTATGCGGACGCTCATGGTCAGATTGTCGAGCGGCGAGCGCAGCGGAGTGTACCAGAACGGATTCTCGCCCGGCTTGTTCAGCTGGTCGAGGGCGTTGTCGTAGTACTTGTTGCGGTTGCGCAGAATGTCGGCATAACCGAAGTCGTAGCGCACGCGGAAACCGATTTCGACCTGCTTTATCAGAAAGTCGATACCGCCTCCTCCCGCCAGTCCGTAGCCGAAACGGTTGTCGCGGACGGTGCGGAATTCGTATTTGCCCTTCGTGCCCGCCTCCTCGTTGTCGAATGTCGAGGCGAAGTTGTAGGAGAAGGTTGCCGCCGCTTCGAGGTAGACCCTCAGATGGTTCTTGAAGAGGTAGAAGTGCGGTTGCCACACGATAGGCATCATGATTGTGTTGAGACGCCGCGTGTAGTACTTGTAATCCTTCTTGTCCTCGTACAGCGATGCGTAAGGCGCGTAGGAGTATCCCCGCTGCATCCATTCGAGGTCGATTCCGAAGCCACCGACGAATCGCGGCAGCGAGTAGTAGCGCCACGACAGACCGCCCGAATATGCACCCCATATCGCCCTGCTCTCCTGCTTCGGATAGAGGCGCGCGTTGGTCATGCCGTATCCGCCCGTTACCGCCAGCGTGTGCTGCGCACTGACTCCCGTCACTCCTGCGGCGAGCGTCAGTACTGCGGCTATGACTGCCGTTTTCAACCTTTTCGATACGCCGAGGGCAGAGCCGGACTTGTCCCGGCCGTACCGAAACGGGAAAAGGTGTGTGAAAATTAACGATTTTATCATCTTTTTTCTCTGTTTACGTTACTGCATGCGCTGCGAACCCATTCCGCCGGTCATCTGTTTCATTCCGCCCATCATTCCGCCCATGCCTCCCATTCCGCCCATCATGCCGCCGGACTGCGAGTTGTTCTGATTCTGGTTCTTGTCGCCCTGGGCCTGCTTTTTCAGCATCTCCTCGTAGAGCTTTTTCAGGCGCGAATTCTCCTTGTCGTCGAGCATCTTTATCAGATTCTCCATCGTCATAGGCATGAATATCTTCGACATGTCCATCGAAATCTCTATCTCCCAGTTCATCTTGGTCACGAACAGGTCTTCGCCGCGTTCGTTTATGTACATCTCGGCGCGTTCGGGCTGCAACCGCTCGACGACGTTGCCGGCATCCCATTCGCCGTTGCCGTTGGTGTCCTCGATTACGCGCAGACGGATTTCGCCCGCCGGAACGAAACGTATCGTGTGTTTGCCCGTTTCGACTCCCGTCAGCTCCTGCTGCATCCTGCCCGAAGCGTCGGTCTGCTGGATGATGTATTTCCTGCCCGCTTCGCCTTTGACGTCGATTACCACCGTGGCGAACTTTTCGGGGTCGAACGTGGTCAAATCCGTCTTGATGGAGTCATTCTGATAACCCATGATGTCGGTTATCGCACCCGACGGAATCAGGAGTCTGTATTTCGCCGCGTCGTCCCATTTGGCGTCGATTTGCCAGCGCGTCATGTCGAGCGTATCGCGGACGAAACGTGCCTTTACGGGTTTCTCCTCGCCCGTGTCGCCGACGAGCTTCATTATCGACACCGCCGCCGAGTCGAACTGTGCCGCCGGGAAATCGAGTTTCAGCGAGAAACCCTTCTCGGGGTTGAACTCGCCCTGTGTCGAGAGTGCGTATTTGAACGGATTCGGCTTCTCGGGCGGCGTGTATTCGTGACCCTCTTTCTCGGCCTTCTCCTTCTCTTTCTCCTCCTTCTCGCGGGCCCGCTGCTCATCCTTGCTCTCTATGAGCTTCCATGCGAGTTTCAGTGGTTCGGTGGTCTTGACGTACTGGCGAATGGAGTCGTGGCGGAAGTAGGTGATTTCGCCCTTTATGGTGTCGGGCAGATTTTCAGCCGGAACGTTGAACCACAGCGCGACGGTATCCTTGCCCTTGGTCTGCGGGTCATAGAATACCTTGTCCTCCGGAATGCTGTCGAAACGGATGCTCTCGACGTCGGGATTGGCGGTGTTGAAGTAGAGCAGGGCTTTTTTCTGCAACGGACGCTGCGCCTCGACGAGCCGCTGGTTCTTGAACGCCCGGTCGGTGAACATGCGGAAATAGAGCTGCGGTTCGGCGGACGGATACATGCGCAGCGAGTCGAACCAGATACCGAACTCGGGCATCGTCGCAGGGTTGTATACGCCGTCGATGATGCCTACGAGGTCGGTTCCCGCCTCGTACATCATGTTGTCGTTCTTGTCGCCGAAGGCATATACGCGGTAGTTCACCGGTTTGAGGTTCTGCGCGATGAAGATTCCGTTGTTCTGCGCACGGGCTATCACGTCGGGTTTGCGGTTGAACATCGTCGAGTCGTAATCGGGCGTATCGGGCAGCGAATCGGCGATATAGAACCAGATGAACGTGCGGCTTACGCTGTCCG
>CAZESW010000178.1:1550-4077 GCA_964514795.1 uncultured Alistipes sp. | reverse complement strand
TTGATGATGACTGTAACACGGAACGCATATGCTCATTAACCGCGATATGTTAAATTATAATCATAAAGGATAGAATCGAGTACTTCTTTAATTCTATCCTCTTTTTATTCATCGGATAAGCGATTAATCCTTTTTTGCCATTTGCCCATTTATGCCACCAGTTTCTCAGTGCAAAAACTTGACTAAAAACATTTTCGATCATTTCCTGTGTAAATCCAACTTATTATCAGGAATCGGTCTCTATTCGGGAGCTTTCGGTCGATTGCTGTTTCTGGCCCATTATCTCCAGTACTACCCCAAAGAAAACGACGACCGTTTCGATCGTTATGCAGAGCAATGTTTCGATGCGATCTGCTCGAAACCTGCTATCCATACCTACTGCAACGGAATGGCCGGTGTATTGGAATGTCTGCGACACCTCACGCAGACCGGTCGGCTGAAGGTCGATTATTCGGAGATCGAAGAACAATATAAACCTCACTTGCTTCAATGTCTGCAACGGAATTTCGCCCGCGATGGATACTACGACCTGCTGCATGGCGCAATGGGTGTGGCGTATCATTTCCGTGAAGACGAAACATTTGCGGCGGAAACCGTCCGTTGGTTGCGCCACACGGCTATTTGCAACGGGAACCGGCTTAAGTGGCAATCTACACTATCCCCCGTAGAAAAAGGTATAAGAGGTTACAACATTTGTCTTTCGCACGGCATATCGGGAATCATATTGGTTCTTTGCGCGCTCGCTCAACATCATCCAGCAAATACGGAAATTACGGAACTGCTGCGAGGAGCCATTCGCTATATTCTTGCTCAGGAGTATGATGATCCCGAAGCGTGCGGGTGTCATTTCCCGAGTACATCGCAGGAGTCGCAACAACAGCGACAGGCGAGCCGTCTGGCATGGTGCTATGGCGATTTGGGTATCGCGGTCGCGCTATGGAACACCGGAAAAATATTGGGTGACGAAACACTGAAAACAAAGGCCCATGAGGTGATGCTCCATGCTGCAGGCCGCCGTACACTGCGTGAGACAATGGTTTACGACGCCGGGCTATGTCACGGCAGCGCAGGCGTGGCAATGATCTTCCATTACATGTATCGACAAACGGGCGACGAACGATTACGCACGGCCTGTGATTTCTGGCACAGGCAGACGTTGGCACATGCCCGATGGGAGGACGGCATCGCCGGTTACAAATTCTTTTTTCCTTCGGAACAACCGGGATGGAGGACCGATTCATCGTTGCTTTCGGGCATGGCGGGCGTCGGTCTGTGGCTGCTGTCGATGCAACACGAAGCGGACGATCCCACGGTGGTCGACTGGACCGAACTGTTTTTTCTGTTTTAATCTGCTATGGCCAAAATCAAACTGCGGGCGTTTCCAACTTTCGTACTGCGCACGCCGCTCTTTCCGCTTTCGGCGCTTGACGATCCCGAGCGGACGATGCAGCAACCCTGCTTCCGCGAAGCGCTCTACCTCGCCTCGCCCGATCTCTATACCTTCACCAACGACAAGACAGAGGATGCGGAGGAAAAGGGCGACGCGGCGGCTCTGAAATATTTCCTGCGCGCCTGCTCGCGCTGTACGCCCTTCGGTCTCTTCGCCGGCTGCTCGACGGGCCTCTTCGGCTCTTCGACACAGATCGCTGTTGCGGAGCCTACCGCCACACGTCGTACTACACGACTCGACATGCAATACCTCTGCGCGCTGATCCAGCGGATCGAACGATGCGGAGCGATACGCCGGCAACTTCGCCTCTTTCCGAACGATACGCTCTACGAGATCGCGGGACAGTACCGCTACATCGAGTATTTCCATCGAGGCAGGAAGACGGAGCATCAGATGGCTTCGGTCGAGATCACGCCCGAGCTAACGACCGTGTTTGCACTGGCGCGCGACGGTGCGACATTCGACACATTGGCCGGAAACCTCGTCAACGACGAGATCACACGCGAGGACGCCGAAGCCTATATCGACGAACTGATCGCCTCCTCCCTGCTTACCACGGAGCTGGCTCCGGCTATCGTCGGCGACGACATCCTCACGACGCTCGTCCGTAAGTTGCAACGCCTCGGCGACACGGAATACGCCCCGACGCTGGCGTGCGTGCAGGAGCGACTCGCAGCCATCGACGCCCGGCCGCTCGGCTCGACACAAGAGGAATACGCAAAGATCGAACGGCTCATCGAACCGATAGGCGTCCCCTACGATGTCAAGTTTCTCTTCCAGGCCGACCTGTTCCGTCCCGCACAGGCACAGCTCTCCACCGGTGTGCTGACCGATCTGAAAGAGTACGTCGATTTCGTCGGCAGTATTTCGGGTACCTATCAGAACGGTAATCTTCAGGCCTTCCAGCAGGCGTTCGTGCAACGCTATGAAACCGAGGAGGTACCGCTGATACTGGCGTTGGACAACGAGCTGGGGCTGGGCTATCCCTATGCGCAGGGCAGCCACAACGACGTGAATCCCGTCATCGATGGTATCGTGCCGTCGTATGGTGCGCAGGGCGGACAAGCGGGCGGTTAC
>CAZESW010000178.1:0-1540 GCA_964514795.1 uncultured Alistipes sp. | reverse complement strand
ATGAAGCGGGACGCCGAAGAGATCATGATCGACGAAAAGGATTTCCCGAACCGCCGCCCCGGAGCGATCGTCTACCCCGACACGATCCCCGTCATGTTCAGCCTGCTGCGCGACGATGCGGGCGGTCGGTCGATCTACCTCAAATCCGTCGGGTCGAACGGCGGCGCGAACCTGCTCGGACGCTTCTGCCATACCGACGCCACCATCGACGCGCTGGTGCGCGAAGTGGCAGACTACGAACGGCAGGCCAACGAGGGGAAAATCATTGCGGAGATTGCCCACATCACCGAAGCGCGCATCGGCAATATTTCGTCGCGTCCCGTGTTCCGCGATTACGTCATCAACTACCTCTCGAACCTCGACGAGACGCTTGCCGAGCGCATTCCGGCCTCCGACCTGATCTTATCGGTGCGCAAGGGGCGTTTCTACCTACGGTCGAAGCGATTCGACAAAGAGGTCATCCCTCGTCTGACCTGTGCGCACAACTATTCGCTCAGCCCTATTCCGATGTATCGTTTTCTGGCCGACATGCAGAGCCTGCAACGAACGCAGGGATTTGGCTTCGCCGTCGGGTCGCTTTTCTCGGCGCTCGACTACATGCCGCGCATCCGTTACAAGGACATCGTTCTTTCCCGCCGGCGCTGGAAACTCAATTACGACGACGTGAAGGTGTTCTCAGCATACCATACCGAAGAGCATCGCAGGACGTTTGCTGGCTACGCGACCGAACGGAGGCTGCCGCAACGGGTCGTGCATCCGATGGGAGACAACGAACTGCTGCTCGATCTGCACGACGACCGATGTGTCCGGCTGCTGTTTTCGCTGCTCAAAAAATATAAGACGATATCGGTCGAGGAGTTCCTCTTCGATACGGAACATACCGTCGTGCACGATGAGCAAACGAACGGATATACCAACGAAATGATCGTTATTCTACACAAGTAAACGCTATGGAACGGATTTTCATTCCCGGCAGTCAATGGCTGTTCTTCAAACTCTATACGGGAACGCAGAGTGCCGACATCCTGCTGGCCCGACATATCGGCCCCTTCGTGAGGCAGCTGCACGAAAGTGGGGCGATCGACGATTTCTTTTTCATCCGCTACACCGATCCGCTGTTCCATCTGCGTCTGCGCCTGCATCTTCCCGACACATCGCGTTGCGGCAAAGTATTCGAAGCGTTCTACGAGACGTTCCAGCCTTGCATGGAAAGCCGTCTCGTGACGACGATCGCCTGCGACACTTATGTTCGCGAAATAGAGCGCTATTGTGAAGAGACAATGGTGCAGACAGAGCGGTTATTTTGTATTGACAGTGAATGTATTGTTCGAATAATGCAAACGCTACAACAAAAAACTTTGTTCGGAACATACCCTCGTGAAGAAATCAGATGGCGTATCGGATTACTCTTAGTCGATGATCTATTGAAGGTTTTCGATCTATCATTGTCTGAAAAAGAAAAATTCATGACCGATGCGGCAACGGCCTTCAAGACGGAATTTGGTTTTACCGTTCATCGGGCCACCAAACAACTGAACGA
>CAZESW010000177.1:0-4099 GCA_964514795.1 uncultured Alistipes sp. | reverse complement strand
AGACGCAGCTGGCATCCGTCCTCGAATCGGCAACGCACTACGACATCGACTACGATACGCTGATTCTGATGCAGGACGGCACGATAAAGGCGCTGTTCAAGGCGGCGGAGTAGACCGACAAGGTCTCTATGGTCACAAAAAATGGAGCGTTATAACGCTCCATTTTTTGTGTGGAACAGTGGTGTAAAAGGTGCTTAAAGTAATTAAGGCATTTAATGATTCCCGCTACTTTCGGCGACATTAAATACCTTATTTACCTTATATGCCTTAAACACCCTATTCTGTCGCCACAATCCCGTCTTACATCAGTTGTTTGCGCTCGACAGTCAGCGTGCTGTGGCGGCGGCAGAGCTCGCCGTCGTCCGTAACGCCTTCCAGAACCACATCATACGTTCCGCTGCGGTCGGCCGTATAGAACCACACTACCGCCTGACCTGCGGCATCGGTGCGGATAAACGGCTCCCATGCGACGGTCGAACGCATATCGGAGGTCGATGACAGGCGGTCGGCGAGTGTCGGATATTTCTGCTTGTAGAACGCCTCCGGCTTCTGGCATCCGCGGACGACCACGCGCGCCATGGCATTGCTGTCCACGACCGGATTCAGCCCCTCCTTGCTGACCTCCATCAGAATGGCTCCCGCCGGAGCGAAGATTCCGAGCATCGAGGCCGCCTTGCCATCGACGAACGCCAGACGCTCGACATACTTCATTTCGTAGGAATCAATCGCCATCATATCGGAAATATCGCCGTTCACGTAGAGTTCCGGCGTATTGAGGTCGGAGTTCATCGACGGAACCTCAGCCAAGAATTCGACATCGCCACCGTCGAGTTCCGAATCCCGCTGTGCCTTGGCGAAGTCGTTCACCGTTATCTCGCTCTCGATATACTTATTGCGTGTCGTAACGGTCGTGCCTACCACTTCGAGCTCCTTGAACGTCGCCAATGCGTCGTAGACCGAAGCGAACCGCGAAAGGTCGCCGTTGAGCATACTGCCCGTATTTCCCGACGTGAAGAACATCGGATTGCGCTTGCGAACCGTAACGACAACCTCTTCGATGTCTATCACCCGTTCGCCGCCGTCGTTGAAATACTTCTCCTTTGCACGCACAAGGAACGATTCGGGCACAATCTCCTTCATATCCTTATAGTATTCGCGGCGATAGTCGCTGACCGTAACCGGATAGTTCTCGCTCTCGATTTTGATGCGGACGGTCGTGTCCTTGCCCTTCTTGTTGAGCGCCTGCACGATATAGGTCGTCGTCGAGAACGCGTCGAGTCCCGAAATTATGAAGTTGTTGCACTCGTTCAGTTCGAACGACTCGACGAATTTGGTCTTCGGGTCCATCACGACGATGCTCGGCTTCTTGGCGCGTCCGAACAGACCGAACACCGAGCCGCAGATGCGCTGCGAATCCTCGACCGGATACATTATGCGCGGGAATTCGCGGTTCAGCACCGATTCGAGCGCATAGCGCCGCCAGCCGTTGGTGAGCATCACCAAATCGAGCTTTTCGAGCTGCGCCCTGCCGTTCTCGTCGAAATACGAACCGGCATCCTCGACGTCGCCTTTGAGGTCGGACGAAAGGAGCATATAGGAGAATATGTTCGGCGAGGCCGCGTCGAGAGCGACGTAGTTGGCATCGGTAACCGACAGCGCGAAATTGCCCTCCGCCGGTTTGCCCTCCGAATTGCGGACGTTCACGGTCATCACGACCCGCTCGCGCTGTTCGAATTTCGGTTTCTCGGTCGTCAGTTCGGCTGCGGCGAAGCGTCCGTCGCGGACATAGAACAGTCGTTCGGCGACGATACGGCGCGACACACGATGTACGACCGACACCTGGGCGATACCGTCGAACATATCCTTGTTGAGCAGTCGTGACGGGTGCGACAAATCCTCGATAATCGTCATCACGGCACCGCGCGAATGAACCACGGCGGCATAATCGGCGAGATTCACATCGGGCGTCGCCTGCACGAGCACCATATATCCGTCCACCTGCTGCAAAGTCCTGACAGCGACACCCGACGGCTCTGCGACCGGCAAATCGAAACGCTTGACAAGGCCCGACGGCGAGGTACACTCGGCGTAATATTTACGGTCGGGCGAAGCGTTCATCACGAACCGTCCCATGCCCTTGTGTTCGGTCGCGAGGTCGGTTATGAATCGTCCCGTATCGTCGTAGACCTTGCCCGAGACGGCGACGGAGCGTCCGTTGGCGGCGACAGCCTTGAAGGCGACGATTTGCAGGATGCCGCCCACGAGATTTCCGCCCTCGGGACAGAACGCCACGTCGAAATCCTCGGAGAACGACGGCATCTGGATGAATCGGCTCAATTCGCGGCTGTTGGCGCGGACATTGATTTCGAAGCAGTCGTTAGGATTCTCGGACGGCTTGAACTTTATCTCGAACGTACCCTTTTCGTCGGTGCGGGCCGAACCGTTGCGCGACTTCTCGTCCACGACGGTGCGGTAGCGCACCTGCGTCGATGCGAGCGGCAGCGAATACTGGTCTACGAGGCGGACGAATGCCGAGACGGTGCCGTTGTCGTTAATCCGGTAGCTCACCGACGTGAGAATGGCATCGTCGATGGCATTGCCGATATTTATCTCCTTCGTGAAGAAATATCCCATGTCGAAATTGGTCATCCAGCGCGAATAGGCCCGCAACGTATATCTGCCCGCGGTCAGTCGCGGCGACAGATTCAGCGTACCGATGAACTGCCGTTTGTCGGCGCATATCTTGACGCGCTCGACCAGACGGCCTTCGGGGCTGATAAGCTCGACATAGATGAACTCCGACTCCGAGAAGCGGGTGAACAGCGTCGCATGAACGAGGAATCCGCTGAAATATATCGTTTCGCCGGCACTGTAATAGGGTTTGTCGGTCATCAGATAGAGTTTCTCGAATATGCCGCCGTTGCGGTAGAAATCCATATAATCGTCGTAGACCTGCTGCTGGAAACTCCGCGTATCGGGTTCGGGAGCAGTCTTGCCGTTTTTTCCGCGCTGTCCGGATACGGTCGCCGCGCAGAGAAGCAGCGACAGCAGAAGCAGCGATTTAAGTTTTCTCATTTCGACAGAGTTTTAGGTTTTTCAAAGGTAACGCTTTAAGACGAAACGGCAAAACTTTTCGGTGAAATTCGATGGGGAGCGGACGGCGGTACGCAATTTTTGATTATTTTTGCATTAAAGACCTTAAAGTCGTTAGGGTTTTTAAGGACTTTACGAATAACAATACAACAAACCTGTAATACAACTATGAAAAATCTGAAACTGATTCTCGTCGCGACGCTCATGGCGGTTTTCGCCGCATTCGGCGTCTCGGCACAGGAGAAACCGCAGGGACTGACGCTGCCGTCGGTCGTAGGCGACAACATGGTCTTGCAGCAGAATGCGACCGTAAACATCTGGGGTTGGGCGAAACCCAAAGCGAAAGTTACCGTCAGCGCCGACTGGGCGGGAGCCAAACCCGTAAGCGTCAAGGCCGACAAGGACGGCATGTGGGTCGCTCCGATGCAGACTCCGGCAGCGAGCTTCGACCCGGTAACCGTCACCGTCACCGCAGGCAAGGAGAGCCGCACGCTCAAAAACATCCTCATCGGCGAGGTATGGCTCTGCTCCGGACAGTCGAACATGCAGTTCAAGGTGAAGCAGACCATCGACCTCCGGAAAGACCTGAAACGCAAGATGAACGAAAATATCCGCCTCTACAACACGGGACGCATTTCCAGCGCGGTCGAGAACAACGACGTGGACACCAAATGGGCAGTCTGCAACCCGACCGACCTCGCCGAGTTCTCCGCCGTGGGTTACGGCTTCGGCAAGGAGTTGCAGAAGGAGCTGAACGTTCCGATAGGCCTTATCTGTGCATCCTACGGAGGTACGTTCATCGAGGGCTGGATGAAAAATACGGTCGTAGCCGCCGACCCTAAAATCGTGTCGGACTGCAATGCGATAAAGCACAAGACGTGGGCGGGCAAGGAGTCGCAGCTCTACAACGCCAACATCTACCCTATCCGTCTGACCACCATCGCCGGTACCATCTGGTATCAGGGCTGCGCCAACGTCGCTTCGCGTCCGCGCAGTTACGGCCACT
>CAZESW010000176.1:0-4106 GCA_964514795.1 uncultured Alistipes sp. | reverse complement strand
GGAGTTTTTGCAGTGGCGACAGCGAATCAAAAACTCTTGCGATTATGAAAAAGTATGTTTGCACCGCCTGCGACTGGGTGTACGACCCCGAAGTCGGCGACCCTGACGGCGGAATCGCTGCCGGAACCCCTTTCGAAGCGATTCCCGACGACTGGACATGTCCTGTCTGCGGCGTCGGAAAGGATGATTTCCGTCCGGTCGATTAGCCGGAATTGAGGCGGTCTTGCGGGACCGCCTCCGCTTTTGTCGGACCGTCGGTGCGAAAACTCTAAAAAAATCGCGCCGAACTTGCCGAATATCGTCAAAGATACCTATATTTGTATTCTGAAACAGTGTGCTTATGTCTGATTATAAATTGAAAATAGGAATTACGCAGGGAGATGCGAACGGTGTCGGTTGGGAGGTAATCCTAAAAAGTTTGTCCGGACAGGGCATGACCGAACTTTTCGTGCCGGTCGTTTACGGCTCGAAACATATCGCCGAATTCTATGCCGCCCGCCTGCACGACATCGAACCAGTGCAGTTCAACGTGTGCCAGTCGGCGCGAGAGGCGAAACGCGGCAAGGTGAATCTTGTCGAGGTCGGCGAACCGCAGATTCGCATAGATATGGGACACGAAACCGTGGACGGCGCGAAGGCCGCCGCAGCCGCTTTGGAGCGTGCCGCAGCCGACTTGCGCGACGGTGAGATAGACGCCGTGGTTACCGCGCCGATAAACAAGGAGGCCATGCAGTCGGCCGGTTTCGGATTTACGGGACATACCGAGTTTTTCGCTTCCGCACTTGGCGGCGAACCGATGATGATAATGTGTAGCGACCTGCTGAAAGTCGCGCTGATGACTATTCATATTCCGGTCGAGAAGGTCGCTTCCTCGCTCACGAAGGAGCGAATCGTTGCGTCGCTCGTATCGCTTCGCCAGACGTTGAAGCAGGATTTCGGTGTGGTCGAACCGCGCATCGCGGTGCTTTCGCTCAACCCTCATGCGGGGGACGGCGGACTGCTCGGAACACAGGAGGAGGAGATAATACGTCCCGCAGTCGTCGAGGCATATGGTCAGGGAGTGCTCGCATTCGGCCCGTTGGCTGCCGACGGACTGTTCGCCAGCGGTGCGTACCGCAAGTACGATGCGGTGCTGGCGATGTATCACGACCAAGGGCTGACGCCGTTCAAGACGCTGTCGCCCGACGGAGTGAATTTTACGGCAGGACTCGACAAGGTGCGTACCTCGCCCGACCACGGCGTGGCTTACGACATCGCCGGAAAGGGAATCGCCGACCCGCAGTCGATGCGCAACGCGATTTATGCGGCCATCGACATCGTGCGTCGCCGCGAAGCCTACAAGGTGTGGAGCCGAAATCCGCTCGAACGGTTCGAGCGCGACAAGGGACGCGACGTTTCGGTCAAGGATTTGCCCGACACCGAGCCGCAGGAGTAAAGATGAAAATTGCGCGCAGCTGGGAGGTAATCCGTCTCGTGATTGTGGAGCCTCGAAGGCGCGGTAAATATTAACAACAAACTTTTATTAAAAACATTATGGTTAAAATTACGTTTCCCGACGGCTCGGTTCGCGAGTTTGCAAAGGGAACAACCGCTTATCAGGTTGCCGAGAGTATCAGCCCTCGTCTCGCTGCGGACTCCCTGGCGGCTTCGGTAAACGACGCGACGGTGGACATGTCGCGTCCTATCGAGGAGGATGCCTCGATTAAATTCTTCAAATGGGACGATGCCGAGGGCAAGCACGCCTTCTGGCACACGTCGTCGCACCTGCTCGCCGAGGCTTTGGAGGCACTCTATCCGGGCATCAAGTTCGGTATCGGTCCGGCTATCGAGCAGGGATTCTACTACGACGTCGATTCGCCTGTGCCGATTCTCGAAGCCGACCTTCCGAAAATCGAGGCGAAGATGGTCGAATTGTCCCGCAACAAGGAGCCGCTCGTTCGTTCGGAGGTTTCGAAAGCCGATGCTCTCGCGACATTCACCGAGAAGGGCGACCAGTACAAGTGCGAACTTATCCGCGATTTGGAGGACGGAACGATTTCGTTCTACACCAACGGTGCTTTCACCGACCTCTGCCGCGGTCCGCATATCCCGAATACGGGTCTTATCAAGGCGATAAAACTGACGTCGGTTGCAGGCGCATACTGGCGCGGTGACGAGCACAACAAGATGCTTACCCGTATCTACGGTATCTCGTTCCCTAAGAAGTCGATGCTCGACGAATATCTCGCGATGCTCGAAGAGGCCAAAAAGCGCGACCACCGCAAACTGGGCAAGGAACTGGAACTCTTCACCTTCTCGCAGCGTGTCGGTCAGGGTCTGCCGTTGTGGCTGCCGAAGGGCGCCGAACTGCGCGACCGTCTCGAACGTTTCCTGCGCAAGATTCAGAAGGATTACGGCTATCAGCAGGTAATCACCCCGCATATCGGCAACAAGGACCTCTATGTAACGTCGGGACACTATGCGAAATACGGCAAGGACTCGTTCCAGCCTATCCACACTCCGTTCGAGGGCGAGGAGTATCTGCTCAAACCGATGAACTGCCCTCATCACTGCGAAATCTACCGCAGCAAACCGCGTTCGTACAAGGACCTGCCGGTTCGTCTGGCGGAGTTCGGTACGGTTTACCGCTACGAGCAGTCGGGCGAGTTGCACGGACTTACGCGCGTTCGTTCGTTCACGCAGGACGATGCTCACATGTTCGTGCGTCCGGACCAGTTGCTCGAAGAGTTCGAGAAGGTTATCGACATCGTACTCTACATCTTCAAGACGTTGAAGTTCGACAAATATACGGCACAGATTTCGCTGCGCGACCCTAACGACAAGTCGAAGTATATCGGCTCGGACGAGAACTGGGACAAGGCGGAGAATGCGATTATGCAGGCTGCCAAGGAGAAGGGACTGAATACCGTCGTCGAGTACGGCGAGGCGGCTTTCTACGGTCCGAAACTCGACTTCATGGTCAAGGATGCTCTGGGCCGCAGCTGGCAGCTGGGTACGATTCAGGTGGACTACAACCTGCCTGAGCGTTTCGACCTGACCTACAAGGGTGCCGACGACAAACTCCACCGTCCTATCATGATTCACCGTGCGCCGTTCGGCTCGATGGAGCGTTTCGTAGCTGTGCTGTTGGAGCATACGGCGGGCAAGTTCCCGTTGTGGCTCTCGCCGGACCAGGCTGTCGTGCTGCCTATCTCGGAGAAGTTCAACGACTATGCCGCCGAGGTGGTCGAGTATCTCAACAGACACGACGTTCGCGCTCAAATCGACGACCGCAACGAGAAAATCGGCCGCAAGATTCGCGACAACGAGTTGAAACGTATTCCGTATCTGCTCATCGTCGGCGAGAAGGAGGCTGCCGAGCGTACCGTTTCGGTTCGCGCACAGGGCGAAGGCGACAAGGGCTCGATGACGCTCGATGCCTACTGCGACTACATGAAGCAGTTGGTCGATGCAGAGATTGACGCAAACAAAATGCAATAAAACAAGCACTTATAACATTATTAAATGGCAGGATTAAAACCGTTTCCGCCTCGTCCGCAGAGACAGGCAAATGTACAGATTCGCGGACGCCGTCCGGTAAAAGAGAATCCGAACAGAATCAACAACGAGATTACCGCACCTACGGTGCGCGTGGTGGGCGACAATGTCGAACCCAATCTCGTACTTCCAATCGCCAAGGCGATTGCGCTTGCCGACGAGATGGAACTCGATTTGGTCGAAATCTCGCCGAATGCCGAGCCTCCCGTATGCCGTATCGTCGATTATCAGAAGTATCTCTATCAGCAGAAAAAGAAGCAGAAGGAGATAAAGGCGAAGCAGACGAAAGTGGTTATCAAGGAGATTCGTTTCGGCCCGCAGACCGACGACCACGACTACAACTTCAAGTTGCGCCATGCCGAGAATTTCATCAAGGAGGGGGCAAAGGTCAAGGCCTACGTATTCTTCCGCGGCCGCAGCATCGTGTTCAAGGAGCAGGGCGAAATATTGCTTCTGCGTTTCGCGACCGACCTCGAAGCCGTTGCGAAGGTGGAGTCGATGCCGACGCTCGAAGGCAAGAAGATGAATATGATTCTCGCTCCGAAACCGAAGAAGGGATAGCGGAGTAT
>CAZESW010000175.1:0-4117 GCA_964514795.1 uncultured Alistipes sp. | reverse complement strand
CGACACTCTCCTTGGCGTCGAGGTGCTTGCCGCCGAAATAGTTGCGTACGCTTTCAACGTCGATTCCCAATTCGTCTGCTATGCGCTGCGAACTTCCGCTCGGAAGTCTGTCCTTGATACGGCGCAGTTCGTTAAATGTAATAATCATAACCGCTATGTTTTTAATTAATAATAAGTATTTAGGTTGTTTGCAAAATTCACAGTACTAATTTACGACTTTTTTCCGGTTCTGCAAAATTTGGCGGCATTTTTTGTGAAAAAATCGCTGAATCACCCGCTTTTCGAAAAAATTTTCCGACGGTCTTATCTGAAATCGACCGTTTCGTAGCCGTCGTACCGTGCGGCATCGAACCGAGGAATATCGCCCGACATACGCGCTACCGACAGCAGTTTTACGGCGACGCTGCCCGCCTCCGAACCGTAAACGATTTCCGACGGATATTCGCCCCTGCCGTCCACAATCACGACTATCGTTTCGCGCATCGACGATGAAGATTTCGGCGAAAGCACGACGCATGTGCGACCGCCCTGCTCGACCGTCGCCGAGTCGAAATCTTCGAGCAGCAGCGAGAAGCCTCGGGCGGGATTGCTCACTATGTCGCGGGCTGCGGTATCGATTCCGTCCACGACGATTTCGCGTTTCGGCGCATTCACCTCACGGCGCACACCGTCGGAGGCATAGACCTCCGTTCCGTCGGCTTTCATATAGAAGTCGTCGCCCGACACGCAATATTCGCCACGGACGGTATATTCGCCCGCAGTCATTTCGAACTCCGCACGGTATGTGCCGAGGGCCGCGAGATTGCGTTCGATATTTTTGAGTATCCGCACCGACGCGTCGTCAGCCATTGCCGCGGCAGTCGCCGCAACGAGCCAAAAGAGTATCGACAGAGTTCTGCGCATAATATTCAGTTAATTTAGGACAGACCGAGTTCCTGCAACTTCGCTTCGAGCGAAGGCATGTCGTAGAATTTTATCTCGCGCTGCTTCGCTCCCACCTGTGGTCCGACGATGCCGGCACGTTCCAGCTGTGTCATGATTCGTCCCGCACGGTTGAAGCCCACTTCGTAGTTGCGCTGGATGTACGACGTCGAAATCTGGCCGCTCGACACCGCATCGCGGGCGATTTCGGCGAACAGCGAATCGTATTTCGTCGGTGCGCCGCTGCCCTCGCTGCCCATCATCGCTCCGGCAGCCGAAGAGTCGCCGCCCGCCTCGACAAAGTCCGGCAAATCGTATGCACGGCCCGTCGGCGACGGCTGACGCGATATGTAATTGACAATATCTTCCACCTCCTTCGTCTCGACCAATGCGCACTGGATTCGCGTCAGCTCGCCGTCTTTCGACAGCAACATGTCGCCGCGGCCGATAAGCTGGTTCGCTCCCGGCTGGTCGATAATCGTGCGAGAGTCAATCATCTGCATCACGCGGAACGCGATTCGCGCAGGGAAGTTCGCCTTGATACCGCCCGTGATGACCTTAACGTCAGGACGCTGCGTTGCCACGATAAGGTGGATACCTATCGCACGCGCTTTCTGCGCCAGTCGCATAACAGGAGCCTCGACCTCCTTCGCAGTCATGATGAGGTCGGCGAACTCGTCGATTATAACCACGATATACGGCATTATGTTATCATCGTCCACATCGCGTTTGCGAACTTTCTCGTTATACTCGGCAATATTGCGCGCTCCGACCTTGCGGCACTTGTCCAGACGCACGTCCATCTCCATGCAGAGCGAATTGAGCGTATAGACCGCCTTTTTCGGGTCGGTTACGATTGCGTCGTCCTCCGACGCCATCTTGGCAAGGAAATGCTTTTCGAGTTTGGCATAGAGCGAGAACTCGACCATCTTCGGGTCGATAAGCACCAGTTTCAACTGCGAAGGGTCTTTGCGGTAGAGCAGCGACGTGATTATCGCGTTCAGACCTACCGACTTGCCCTGACCCGTAGCGCCGGCGACGAGCAGGTGGGGCATCTTGGCGAGGTCGAACACGAAATTCTCGTTCTGAATCGTGCGGCCGATAACGACTGGCAGTTCGCCGCCGAACTTGTGGAAACGCTCCGACTGAACCGCCGAGCGCATCGACACAATCTCCTTGTGGCGGTTCGGAACCTCGATACCGATGGTACCGCGACCAGGTATCGGCGCGATGATGCGGATGCCCAACGCTTTCAGCGACTGGGCGATATCGTTTTCCAAACCCTGTATTCGCGCAATCTTCACACCCGCCTCCTGCACAATCTCGTAGAGGGTCACGGTAGGGCCTATCGTCGCCTTCATCTCGCGAATCGGGACGCCGAAATTGCCGAGCGTCTCCTCGATTTGGCGTTTGTTGAAGATTATCTCGTCGTCGGAGACATTCGAGTCCGACACGTAGTCTATCAGGAAATCCACCGGCGGATATTTGTAACCCACCGTTTTGTCGGGATTGAACGGGCGGTGCTTCATCTCGCGCTCGCTCACCACAGCGTCGCTGTGCTCCTCGACCTCGATAATATCCCTGTCGTCGGCATCGTCGCTCTCCTCCGTTTCCGCCATTTCACCCGCAGCCGGTTCATCATGCTGAATCTCCTCAACCGGTTTTTCCGCAGGCGCAGGTTCGTCGGTATCGAACGGCATTTCCGCCGCCGGTTCTTCCGTCTGCGGTTCGACGGCAGGTTCTGCGGTCGGTTCCGCTACCGGTTCTGCATCCGGCTCCGGCTGTTCCGCCGCAGCATACTCCGTTTCGGACTCTTCCGACTCCGCGTTCTGACGGTGGAGCAGCGTTCCGGCCTTGTCCACGACGTTATCCACAAGCACTCCGCCCTGCTCGACGACGGCCTTACCCGCACGGTTCACCGTATTGATGAAGTTACTGTTGATGAACACGCCCGTAAGAATCCATCCGAGGATAACCGCTATCCAGGCTCCCGCCGCACCGATATATCCGTAGAGAATCTGCGACACGGCGATGCCGAATGCGCCGCCCCAGCCGCTGTTGAACATGCCCCAGCGGTCGCCGAACATCAGTCCGAGAGTCAGCGAGCCGAGAATTATTATCAGCAGGATGGCGAGTATGCCGTGGTTGAGCAGCCGCGGTTTCTTGACTATAATGCGGATGCCGAGCATGATGAATATCACTGGCACGAGCAGTCCGAAAAGGCCGAACGAACGGCAGACGAAATATTCCGCCAGCTGTGCGCCGACCTTTCCGCACGGATTCGACACCGAAGCATCGAAACGCGGATTGTCGGTCTCGGGCGCATGTATCGCGATATAATCGTGTTCGCAGCAGAACGGATAGGCGACCGTGGCGAGCAGAGCGAACACGCCGGCAAGCAGAATGAGCACGCCGACAATCCATCGCGCATTGTCGGACGACGAGCGGACGTTCCTGTTCGCCGCGGTCTGTTCCTTCGTGCCGCCATCGGTGTACACGTTGCGTTTCACCACTGTCTCCTTATTCTTCTTCGACGGTTTTCTGCTTCCCATATTCCTCTGAAATTACGTGTCTTGCGCAACACTCCGCCTCCACTGCTCAAACAAAAGTTTTGCAACGGGCCGATAATGCGCATACCCGTTGCAAAATTAGAAAAAATAACGACTATTTCAAATTCGGAAGCCGCTTTTATACAAGGAAAACATCGTCGGCGACATCGAACCGGCAGACCGGACGGAATTTTCGTTTTAACGCCCTTAAAACTTTTAAGGATATAGATGCGACTATTTGAGACCGTCTGTTGCGACAATTACACCCTCACAGCAAGCACTTATACACTTTTTGCAGCCGATGCAGGCTCCGGCATTCTTCACTCTCGCGTGTTTGTGCCAAAGGACGGACACCTTGCCGAGAACGTTTTGGGGACAGGCATTCACGCAGTCCCAGCAGGCTTTGCAGTCATGCAGATTCGCCAGAACGATAAATTTAGTCTTTTTCATAGCTCTTATTAAATTTTTCCGCCGCAATTACTGCTCGTCCCCGCCGAATGCCTTCATGCGCAGACGTTCGGCATACGCTTCGTCGGCGCATGTCAGGAAACGGTATTCCGCCGCATGCCCCGCCTCGGCACGCAGTCCGTATCGGTCGAGCAGCTCCTCGACCCTGCGTTCGACGGCATCCGCCGAGTCGATGATTT
>CAZESW010000174.1:0-4118 GCA_964514795.1 uncultured Alistipes sp. | reverse complement strand
ACCGTTACTCCTCCGGAGCGTCGAAATGCCACGTTATGTGCAGCGGTTTGTCGGGACCTACTTGGAAAGTATCGACATAGAAATTGACGTCGAGGTGCTTCTCCGTCAAATCCTGATACTGATGATTCTTGACCAGCGGGCGAACCTTGATTGTAATCGTCTCGAACGGACGGAGTTCGTAGTTGCGGACGTAGTAGATGTTCTCCGAACCCGGTGCTTTGAGCAGACGGATAGGAATGCACGACTTGTTGGTGAGGGTGAACGTCAGGTCCTTCTTGTTGAACTTGCCCTTGCTTACCTTCACGCAGGCGTTGAACAGCGGACGGAGCATATCCTCGCGGCCGTAAACCATCTCCTCGGCATAAACGGCGGTGCGCTGGTTTTCGAGCGCGTCGCGAACGCCCTCCTCGGTCTTCTCCTTCGCGAAAACGAGGGTGATAGGGCGGTGCTGGCCGTTCAGATAATCAATCATGTAGAAGAACGGAGTGTGAGCATCCGAGTTGCCGAACATGGTGATGTTCTTGTCCAAAGCCCACTGGTGAGCCTCCGGGCAGTATCCGGCGAACTTGTTGTAAACCTCGATACCGTTCATGTAGCCCTCCTTGTAGAGTTTGGTGTGCTCCGGCCACCACTTGGTTTCGTTCGGTGCCTGCTTCTCCCAGTTCGGGTGGTTCCACATCGTGAATCCGCCCTGTGCCTTAGCCTCCTTCAAACCTGCATGCGCAGCCTTCATCTCGTCGTCGTTGAACTTCTCGGCTTCGGTGCAAATCTTGTTGCAGTCGCTGACGAATAGGCAGTTCCAGTGTCCCGGAGCCATTCCGCGCGAGATTTCGCCGCCGTGGATGACGAGCAGTTTCTTGCCGGCAGCCTTGCGTGCGATTTCGAACGACTTGTTGCGGTCGCACTTGTCGGCGTTGAACAGACCGGCTTCGATTTGCTTCTGCAAACGCGAGTCCACATGGTCGGTGATGGCGATTACGTCCAGTCCCTCCCAGATAGCCTCCTGCACACGGGTGGTCGGCCATACGGTAGCATCCGAGAATACGGTGTGGATGTGGAAGTCTCCCTTCAAGGTCTTGTAACCCTCGATGTTAGGGATGACGATTTTGTTTGGCGTCGTGGCCGAAACGGAGAATGAAGCCGCCGCAGCAACGAACATTGAAAGAATAATTTTTCTCATCCTTTTAAGGTTTATAGGTTTTTACATGAGCAAAGATACGAATAAGTAAGGGCAAAGCCAAAATAAATTTTGCTTTGCCGAGGTGAAGAAATAAGGTGATTAAGGTATTTAAGGTGGATAAGGTGTTTAATGTCGCCGAGGCGGGCTTAAATACTTTAATCACCTTAAAGGCGGCTTGCCGCCGTCACCTTAATCCCGCTAACGCGGTCTTTTCCTCCTTCGCGCCTCGGCATAGTCCGAACAAGTTCGGCTCTGCCCTCGGCTTGTCGTCGGTTAACCACCTTATAAATTATCCCCGCAAAAAAAGACGGAAACCCGCGTTCCCGTCTTTCAGTCTTCCGCCCGGCACTCGCCGTTACGCGCCGAACGCCTTTTTCAGTGCGGCGACGAGGCCCGTCCGTATGGTGTGTTCGGTCGAAAGAATCATGTTCTTGATGGCGAGCGGCGTCGATTTGCCGTGTCCGATAATCACCGGAGCATTGACGCCCAGCACCGGAGTTCCGCCCGCGAGTTCGTAGTTCATGCCCTCCCAGAACCGGTTCTCCACGCCCAGTTTGCGGTTGATGCCGTAGAAGCCCTCCGAGAGTTTGAGTATCGTGTTGCCCGTGAAGCCGTCGCAGACGACCACGTCGGCGATTTTGCCGGTGAAGATGTACGAAGCCTCGACGTTGCCTGCGAAATTGTAGCGTCCCGCCTCTCCGCCTGCCTTCATCAGCTCGTGGGCAGCCTTCGCCTGCGCATTGCCCTTCGCCTCCTCCTCGCCGATGTTGAGCAGCGCGACACGCGGATTGTCGATGCCGAGCACCGACGATGCGTATATCGAGCCTATCAGCGCATACTGTTCGAGCACCTCGGGCTTGCAATCGACGTTCAGACCGATGTCGAGAATCAGCACCGGAGTGCCGAGCACGGTAGGAATGGCCGTCGCGATTGTCGGACGGATGACGCCCTCAATCGGTTTCACGGCATACATCGAACCGACCATCATCGCACCCGTCGAACCTGCGCTCGCGAATCCGTCTATCGCGCCCTTCGCCAGCGCGCCGAATCCGACCGTGATGCTCGAATCCGCCTTGTGCTTGAAGGCCGTTGCCGGATGGTCGCCCATCTCGATGACCTCCGTCGTCGCCACGATGTCGAAACGGTCGTCGGCGCAGCCTTCGGCGGCTATCAGTTCGCGAATGCGTTTCTCGTCGCCGAAAAGCACTATCCGGCTGTCGGCGCCGATTGCGTCGAGAGCCATTACCGCACCTTTTACTGCGGCTTCGGGGGCGAAATCGCCGCCCATTGCGTCCAATCCAATCTTAATCATGGGTCAGTTCGGTATTATCGGTTTAAATACAAAAAAAGCACTATCGAAGTAGTGCTTTTCTCGTTCGTTCGTTTACTCAGCCGCCTTCTTTTCGATAGCGAGTTTACCGCGATAGAATCCGCACTCCGGACAAACTCTGTGATAGAGGACGGAAGCACCGCAGTTCGAGCAAGTCACTACCGTAGGAACGACAGCCTTGTAGTGAGTTCTTCTCTTGTCGCGTCGGGTAGACGAGACTTTGTGTTTAGGATGTGCCATAACTGTTTTTAGTATTTAAGTTTTTCAATATTTTAGTTTCTCTTTCCGAGTCTTTTACTGTTCTTCCGCGTCGTCGCCGGCGTCGTCCGGTGCAGGCGTGAACCGGGCCATCATGTCGGGGTTGCACCCGCCGTCGGGATGCACCCTCCGGTAAGGCAGCGAGATGACGATGCTCTCGTACACATATTGTGCGAGCGACAACTGTTCGCCCTGCGCAATCCACATCTGCTCGCCGTCGTAGTCGTGCACCTCGTCCGAAAAACGCACCGTCAGACCGCCTTCGTAGGCAATCGGAACGTCGCAGTCTTCCAGACAGCGGTCGCACTCCACGACCACGCTACCCGAAATGGCGGTCGTCAGCACGAGCATCGAATCCGACTTGTCGAGGACGACATGCACGTCGCAGTGTCCGCCCTTGATTTCGTTCGATTCCATAGCCTCGAACAGCGCGCCGTCCACCTCGAAATCGAATGTGTGGCGTCCGTTTCCGAGCGGCCGGTAGTCTATCGAGTATTTGCCCGCAGTGTCCATTTCGCGCATTTAGGTTGCAAATGTACTATAAATTCGCAAACTGTGCAAAATTTTCCCGTTAAAGTTGTCGTTCGCCGCGGAATTTGACGTGCGAAGGGGGGAAAGACCGCGTTGGCGGGATTAAAGTCCCTAAGGACTCTAAGGTCCCTAAGGTCTCTAAAAAAATTTTGCATTTCCCCTGCTTATTCGTATCTTCGCATAAAGTTAAACCGATACGATGGGAATAGAGGAGGTAAGAGATTATGCACTGACACTCGGCGGGGTTGTCGAGGAGCTGTTCGCCGAGAACTGGATTTGTTTCCGAGTCGGCGGCAAGTGGTTTCTGCTGATGCAGCTCGATGCGCCCGAACCGCGAGTGGCCGTCAAGCTGCCGCCCGAAACGGGAGTGATGCTGCGTGAGGAGTTTGCGGGCGTCCGTCCGGCATACCACATGAACAAGACGCATTGGAACGATTTGTATCTCGACATGCTCGACGACGATTTCGTGCGCGAACGGATTCTGACGTCGTACAATCTCGTGGCGTCGAAACTGCCGAAAGCGGTGCGTCGGCAAATAGGATACGGTTTTGATACGGAATAAATTTATGGCATACAAAGTAGAGATAGATAGCGGATTCGACGAGTTGTGGCGTTACAATATCGCCGTAACGTGCGCTATGCTGGATGCGAACGACGTGCAGTGCGGCTTCGTGTCGGCTGAGGATAAGGTGGTGCCTGCGGGCAGCAATCTGACTGTCGCTCCCAAGGGCACGGAATCGCGTCGGGGGCTGACGTTCGAGGCGGGCGACTGCCACCACCTGCGAATGTACGTCTATCTGATTCCGAATTCGAGGCCGG
>CAZESW010000173.1:1498-4147 GCA_964514795.1 uncultured Alistipes sp. | reverse complement strand
ACAGTCGAGCAGTTCAACACGAAGATGGACAACTCGAAATTCGTAACGGGCAAACGCCTCGGATACGATTTCAACGTCGATGACATTTAAGACGGAAGCCTGTCGTTAAAGTGTTTAAGGTGTTTAAAGTATTTAAATTCCTAAGGACCTTAACGACCTTAAACACCTTAAAGACTTTAAATATGCTGAAAACCATAATCCTTGCGGCGGCGATGTGTGCCATGACGGCATCGGCGGCCGCACAGAACGAATACGACGCAGTGCGTCGCACGAGGGCGGCGAACCGTTCGGTCTACGGGCTGCGTCCGACAGCCGACGGCGAGCACTATACGGTCAGCGACCGCAGCGGCATAGTCCGTCATGCCTACGCCGACCGCAACGACACGGTGCGGCTGCTGAAAACGGGATTCCCGATTGCCGACTACGCATTCTCGCTCGACGAGCAGAGCATACTTTTCGCCGACGCACGGAGCGTGAGGCCGATATACCGTCACTCCTACACGGCGGACTACTGGCTGGCGAACGGAGCGGAAGCTCCGCGCAGGATTCTCGAAGGCGTGCGCGACGTATCGTTCTCGCCCGACGGCCGACGGCTCGCATTCGCCAAGGGCAACGACTTATATTTATACGACACGCGCGACGGCAGCACGCTGCGGATAACCGACGACGGCGAGTGGAATTCGGTGATAAACGGCACGAGCGACTGGGTATACGAGGAGGAGTACGGATTCACGAAAGCCTACGCCTTTTCGCCCGACGCATCGAAAATCGCCTATCTGCGGTTCGACGAGAGCAAGGTGCCGACATTCGAAATGATGCGCTACGACGGTACGCTCTACAACAAGGCCTATTCGTTCAAATATCCGAAGGCGGGCGATGTCAATTCGGTGGTCGAGCTGTGGGTCTACGACATTCAGAAAGGCGAGAAGCAGAAAATAGACACGGGCGTCGAAACCGACCAATACATATTCAATCCTGCATGGACACCGTCGGGTGGGTTGTATTTCTACCGCGTGAACCGTTTGCAGAACCGTTTCGAGGTCGTATTGCAACTGCGCAAGGGTGCGCAGCGGGTGATTTACTCCGAGGAGTCGCCGCGATATGTCGAGCGCCCCGATGCACAGACCGTCACGTTCGTGGACATGCACCGTTTTGTCGTCCGCGAGGAGACGACTGCGGGACGCATGCACCTCTATCTGCACACGATTTTCGGCGGCAGGCTCTACACGCTCACCAAAGGCGACTGGGACGTAACGTCGGTGGTCGCTGCGGACAACAAAAAAGTATATTACCTCTCGACAGAGCAGTCGCCGCAGCGTCGCGACCTCTACTGCGTGGCAATCGACGGCAAGAACAAGCAGCGGCTCACGACGGGCGACGGATTTCACACCGTGCTGCCGTCGCGCGGGATGAAATATTATGTGCAGACGTTCAGCAATTCGACCACGCCGAACATCGTCACCGTACATCGCGCCGACGGGCAGGTTATAGACACGCTCGCCGACAGCCGGGCGGCAGTGGCCGCACTCGGAGAGTGGCCGCAGCGCAAGTTCGAGAGATTCGCGACCGAACGCGGCGACACGCTCGACTACTATATTCAGTATCCGGCGGATTTCGACCCGTCGAAGCGTTATCCCGTACTGCTGACGCAATATTCGGGACCCGGTTCGCAGCAGGTTCGCGACCGCTGGTCGCTCGACTGGGAGGACGCATTGGTAAAAAAGGGCTACATTGTCGCCTGCTGCGACGGACGCGGCACGGGATTCCGCGGCGAGGAGTTCAAGAAATGCACCTACGGCGACCTCGGACGGCGCGAGACCGAGGACCAGATTTCGTTCGCACGGATGCTCGCCGCAAAGCCGTATGTCGATGCCGACCGCATCGGAATCTACGGCTGGTCCTACGGCGGATTCATGGCGCTGAACTGCGCACTGCACGGCGAAGGTCTGTTCCGTATGGCGATAGCCGTCGCCCCCGTAACGTCGTGGCGATATTACGACACCATCTACACCGAGATATACAACGGATTGCCGCAGCGTAATCCGCAGGGTTACGACGACAATTCGCCGCTCTCGCACGCCGGCAAGCTCTCGCCGCGGACGCGGCTGCTGATAATGCACGGAACGGCGGACGACAACGTACATTTCCAGAACTCGATGGAGATGTGCCGCGCACTGAACCGCGCCGGAAAGCAGTACGACATGATGGTCTATCCCGACCAGAACCACTCGATGCTACCCTCCTGCACGGGCAACATCCGCCAGAAGATGATTGATTATACGGTGGAGAATCTGTAAGGCCCTGACGGGAACAATTCATAAGGTGGATAAAGTAATGCGGCAGGCTTTTCAGCCTGCCGCCGCTATGTAGTTAAAGTATTTAATGACTTTAAACACCTTAAATACTTTTATCACCTTAAACACCTTTTTCTCCGGGGACATTTTCGCGCAGTCTCCGCAAACCGCTCCGCGACATCGGCGTCGCCGCGAACCGTTCGGCGAACTCCGCGTCGGTCATCGACGACCAGTCGTCAGCACTCATCGCCACAGGGTCGAAAACGGGGTCGAACTCCGCATTGGCGTGCATAGGAGCGATTTTGTTGTAGGGACAGCACGTCTGGCACTCGTCGCAGCCGAAAATCCAGCCGTG
>CAZESW010000173.1:0-1398 GCA_964514795.1 uncultured Alistipes sp. | reverse complement strand
CCCGACAGCGACGGGTAAATCTCCCGCAGCGACGCGCTCATGCGCCGCAGCATCCCCTTTATAACGGTATGATAGTCGTTGCAGCAGGCGTACGAGGCGACCTTGGTGCGGCAGTCGGACGGATAACCATCGCTCACCAAGTTTTTGTAACTCACGGCACAGACTACGACCGAACGCGCTCCCTCGACGAGTTGCGAGGCATCGAACCGCTTGTCCAGATTGCGCCGCAGATATTCGAGCGAGGAGGAGTATCCGCGCGAAATCCACTCGCGGAAAAACGCTTCGTCGCCATCGAAACGACGGCTTTTCGCGACGCCGCAGAGGTCGAATCCGACACTTGCCGCGACTTTTTTGACAGTTGCAATTTCAATCATCCGAACAATATTTCGCCCAAAAATACTGAATTTCATAAAAAATACGTTATTTTTGCGAAGTTTAACGCACATAATTTCAAACTTAACTCGAAGAAGGATGAAACTAAACACCTTATACGAGGTGCTTCACGAGAGCATCAAAAAGTTCGCAGACCACATCGCGTTCTCGCAGTGGCAGGGCGAAAAAATTTCATACAGTCAGGTAGGAGAGCGTGTTGCGCAATTGCAGGAGACGCTCGTGTCGGCAGGACTGAACCCGGGCGACAGAGTGGCTATACTGAGCAGCAACATGCCTAACTGGGGCATCAGCTACTTCGCCGTAACCTCCGCCGGATACGTCGCGGTGCCGATACTGCCCGACTTCACGACCGAAGACCTCGACCGCATCATCGAGCACTCCGAAACCAAGGCGCTGCTCGTGTCGGACAAACTCTTTACAAAAGTTTCGAAATCGACAATCGATACCCTCAACATCGTAATCCGCACCAAGAATCTCAGCATCATCGCGCAGAGCGTCAAGGAGCAGGGTTCGACGGCGATTCCGAAGCCGGAGGATTTGGCGGCGATAATCTACACGTCGGGAACGACCTCGTCGCCGAAGGGCGTGATGCTGACGCACTACAACATCAGTTCGCAGACATGGCTTATCGAGCCGCTGTTCGCGCTCAACGACAAGGACGTTTTCCTGTCGGTGCTGCCGCTGTCGCACACCTACGAGTGTACGCTCGGACTGGTCTACGCATTCTCGGCGGGCAGTCATGTCGTCTATCTCGACAAGGCTCCGACCGTATCGGTGCTCATGGCGGCACTGAAAGAGGTGCGTCCTACGATTATGATTATCGTACCGCTGATTATCGAGAAGATATACCGCGCCCGCGTGCTGGCGAAGTTCACCTCGACCGCATTCTGGCGGTCGATATACAAGGTCGGCTTCATGCGCCGCTACCTGCATCGCGTAGCCGGCAAGAAACTGATGAAGTTCTTCGGCGGCCGCATCCGCTTCCTCGGAATCGGAGGTGCCAAA
>CAZESW010000172.1:0-4150 GCA_964514795.1 uncultured Alistipes sp. | reverse complement strand
ATGCCGAGGAGGAAGAGGGCGTCTGCGTCTTCACGGGCAAGCCTTCGCACCGCCGTGTGCTCTTCGCAAGAAGTTACTAAAAGGGGAAAGGTTTTTGCGGGCAGTCCCGCAATCAGAGGGTCGGCACAATGTGCCGACCCTCTGATTGTTGGAAGGTGGAAGGTTGGGAAGTGCCGGTTTCCTTAGGGACCTTAGAGTCCTTAGGGTCCCTAAGGTCGGCAGGGAGGTTTTTCCGCTTCTCCCTAACCCTTAAAATTTCACCCTCGAAAATCGGCGATTCACCGTTTTTTCGCAACCGAACCAACGGCACGAAATCCCGTTCGGAACACTCTGCGGCACGAATTTTGCATCGTAAACGGCGGGTAACGGAGAGCCGTGGAGACGGACAGCCGAGCCGAAAGGATTTGGAATTTCGACGAAATGTGCTTATCTTGCACCCGTAAAGGTTGCCGTTCGCGGCGATTTCACCCGAATATTAACTTAAAAAACTGATTGCCTATAAGGAAAAACTCTACTCTTTATTAACCGTAAAAGAAAGGAAAAGAGTATGAACGTACAGGTAAAAAGCGACCAGGCTCTGCTTAACAGTTATCTGCAAGGCGACCGGAGCGCAATTTCCCGACTTATAGAGCGACACAGCCGCCGCGTTCGCGATTACATACGAATGATGGTGAAGGATAACGATGTCGCCGACGACATTTTGCAGGAAACCTTTATCAAAGCGGTTCGCGTTATCGACGAAGGTCGTTACACGGACAACGGCAAGTTTCTTTCATGGATTATGCGCATAGCGCACAATCAGGTGATAGACCACTTCCGGGCGCAGAAGCAGAACAGACAGGTGAACGAGTCGAACGCAGGCTACAATGTTCTCGGCACACTCCGCTTCGCGGAGAAAAACATCGAAGACCGTATGGTCGCAGACCAAATCGAGGCGGATATCCGCTCGCTGGTCGAAATGTTGCCGGACGAGCAGCGCGAGGTCGTGATGATGCGTTACTATTCGGGGCTGAGTTTCAAGGAAATCGCCGAACAGACCAACGTCAGCATAAACACCGCACTGGGACGTATGCGTTACGCGTTGATTAACCTGCGCAAGATGATACGGGAAAAGAATTTGGTTTTATGCTGATTTCGGCACAATAAACCGCGCGGTGCTCCGTTATGAATGAGGAAAACGAAATTTATAATCGGGTCGCCTATGGAAAATATCGACAAGCAAAGTCAAAGAGATGTTTCCGATGAAGATCTTTTCATGTCGCACGTAATTTGCGGCGAAGCCGACTTGCTCTATATGGATGCATTTTTGGCGGAGATTCTCTCAAAGGAGGCATAATTGAGGGTTAATTTGTGGGGAGCGACTGGTCTAACGGCCAGTCGCTTATTTTTTTGCAAAAAATAAGCGGAGGAGGGGGGCTTACGGCGGGCGGAAATGTGTATAAGGTAATGAAGTCCTGCGGCAGGTTAATACCTGCCGCTATAAAGTATTTAAGGTGCTTAATGACCCCGTCTTCGGCGACATTAAACACCTTATCTACTTTATCCACCTTAAATCACTTTATTCTCTCGCCGCCCAATCTCCGCCGCAGATTGCCTGCTATCACGCACCGAACAGTACCGACGAGTCGCCGTAGGAGAGGAATCGGAAGCCGTTCGCCAGCGCATGGTCGTAGATGCGCCGCCAATCGTCGCCCACGAATGCCGACACGAGCAGCAGAAGCGTAGATTTAGGCTGGTGGAAGTTCGTAACGATATTCTTCACTATGCGGAAACGGAATCCGAGCGGCGTAATCATAATGCGCGTAGCAGCTTTGAGCCGTTCCAGACCGTGCGACTCCATGTAGCTGACGAGGATACGCAACGCGTCCTCGCCCGTGAACTCCTCCGGGATGTCGTAAGCCTCCCACTGTCCGATAATCTCGTCGCAACAAGCCTTGCCGCAGCGTATGCGCCATGCAAGCACGGGCAGCGATTCCAGCGTCCGCACCGAGGTCGTTCCGACAGCCACGATACGTCCATAAGCCGCCAGCAGCGACCGCAGCGTGTCGAGCGTAACATCGAAATGCTCGGTGTGCATCGGGTGCTGCGCGGCATCCTCCGTCTTCACGGGCAGGAATGTTCCCGCGCCGACATGGAGCGTAACCTCGCCGAAGCCGAAACCACGTCCGCGCATGGACGCAATCAGTTCGTCGGTGAAATGCAGGCCCGCCGTAGGTGCGGCGACCGACCCTTCGAACTTCGAATAGACCGTCTGATAGCGCGTATTGTCTATCTCCTCGCTCTCACGGTTGAGATACGGCGGAATAGGAATCCGTCCCAGATATTCGAGCAGCTGTCCGAACGTCATGTCGGCGTCCCAAGTGAAGCGCACGATATGTTCGCGCGTTCCGCGCTCCGTAATTTCGGCCCGAAGCGAACGGGCGCAC
Organism: uncultured Alistipes sp.; assembly: GCA_964514795.1. Lineage (GTDB taxonomy): Bacteria > Bacteroidota > Bacteroidia > Bacteroidales > Rikenellaceae > Alistipes. The sequence continues at coordinate 1,724 of CAZESW010000172.1, read as the reverse complement.
CCCTCGTGGTCGAAAGGAATGGCGACCGTGCCCGATTTCCACTTTTTCAGATTGCCGACGATGCAGCTCCACTCGCACTCGCCGCGAACCGCGAATGCGCGTTCGTAGTCAGCCGGAGCATGCGGTTCAAGGCAGAACACCTCCACCCTCGCGCCCGAATCCTTGTGCATGACCAGTCGCGCCCGCACGACTTTCGTATTGTTGAATACGAAAAACGAGCCTTCGGGCATCACGTCGCCGAGGTCGCGGAACCGACGCTCCGCGATTTCACCGCCGCGATAGACGAGCAGTTTGGATTCGTCGCGCCGTTCGAGCGGGAATTTGGCAATCCGTTCGTCGGGCAGCGGATAGTCGAAATCGTTGATGTTTATATGACGTTCCTGCATACAGTTTCGATAATGGGCTGCCCCGAAAAGAGCAGCCCAAATTTTTGTTAAAGTATTTAAGGTCGCGGCGGCGAGGCCGCCTTTAAAGTCCTTAATACTCCCGCAAAATCTCACGGATTCGGTTTTCAAGGCTTGCGACGGGAGGCTGACCGCAGCATACTCGATGTATGTGAGGAGCAGCCGACCGAGCGTAACGCAGAAAACCGGATTCGTGTGGTTTTGCGCAATTATTTTGCGAAGCCTTTGCCGATAGCGAGGAAATCCTCTGCCTTCAACGCTGCACCGCCGATAAGACCGCCGTCAACGTCCTCCTTGGCGAAGATTTCGGCAGCGTTCGACGGCTTGCACGAACCTCCGTAGAGAATCGGGCACTCCTCGGCTGCGGCACCGAACTTCGAGCGAAGCACCTCGCGGATGTAGGCGTGAATCTCCTGCGCCTGCTCTGCGGTAGCGGTCTTGCCCGTACCGATAGCCCAAACCGGCTCGTAAGCGATAACGAGATTCTTGAACTGCTCCTCGGTGAGGTTGAACACGACCTCCTCGATTTGCGCCTTAACGACGTCGAAATGACGCTCTGCCTCACGCTCTTCGAGGTTCTCGCCTACGCAGTAAATCGGAATGAGGTTGTTGGCGTAAGCCTGCTCCATCTTCTTGTTGAGCGTAGCCGAAGTCTCGCCGTAGTACTGGCGACGCTCCGAGTGGCCCAGGATAACGTACTTGCAGCCGAGAGCGGCAATCATCGAAGCCGCAACCTCGCCCGTGTAGGCACCCTTAGCCTCGGCAGCGCAGTTCTGCGCACCTACCGCGATGTCCGAACCCTCGACAGCCGCAATCACCTGCGAAAGGTGGGTGAACGGAGGGCAAACGATGAAATTAACGCACTCGCAAACCTCGCCGCGACCTGCCACGACGTTCTTTGCCAACTCTACGCCTTCTGCGGGAAGGGTATTCATTTTCCAGTTACCCGCAACAATCTTTTTTCTCATAGTAATATTTTAATTAAAGTCTTTAAATTCCAATAAGGTCGTTAAGGATTTAAGCCCCGTTCAGACCTGTTCCGTTACTCCTCGCACCAGCGCTTGACGTCCTCCATCGAAGGGGCTTTGAGTCCGAGTTTGTTTTTCTTGTTGTAGCCGCACAGGTCGTTGAAGAACTTGCCTGCCGCGAGTTTGTGCAGCGAATCTACGGTTATGTATCCCATCTTCTGTATCACCGGAATCCACTCCTCCGGAACACCGATTTCGAGGTACTTCTCCGGCGCGTCGGCAACCACCTTCTTCTCCGGACGCATCGTCGGGAAGAACAGCACGTCCTGAATCGAGGTCTGGCCCGTCATGA
>CAZESW010000171.1:1281-4154 GCA_964514795.1 uncultured Alistipes sp. | reverse complement strand
GCTTAATATGCGTGCTCGTCATCGACGGTCTGCTGCGAAATCTTGTTCTTGTTCACTTCGCGCCATACATACCAGATGTAGGCGAGGACGAACGGAACGAGCGCCGATACCACGGCCATCGTTTTGAGCGTGAACAGTCCCGACGAACTGTTGTGAATCGTCAGACTGCTCTGCATATCGACGAGCGACGGATAGTATGCCGTGCCGTTGAAACCGAGTGTCAGCAGGAGCATCCATACGGTAACCACCGTGCCGATGCCGCCGTACCATATCGCCTTGCGGTCGGAGCGGAAGTAGCCGAGAACGACGCTTGCGAGCACCGCAACCACTCCTGCGAGCAGCAGTGCGGTTACGACTGGCATTGCGAGCATGTTGTTGAGGTACTTGTAAGGCTCGATGGAGATTACGCCGTCCGCACCGACAGCCCAGCCGTCGGACAGCAGTATCGAGAGCAGGAATGCGACGAAGAAGATAACGAACGGAACGGCATTTATCAGCATCGCCTTTCGCGACCGTCCGAACAGCGTCTTGTCGTCGATGTCGTTCATGAAATATTGCGCCGCGAGCATTCTCGACAGGAATACGAGCGCGAGACCGAGGCAGATGTTGCGCATGTCGGCGAGCGCTTCGAGTCCGTACCATGGCGATGCCCACTGCGAAATAGCCGATTCGCCGCCGATTATCGACAGGTTGGCGCGATTGACCGTGAATTCGGCTCCCGTGAACATCGTTCCGACTGCCGTACCGATCAGCAGCGGTGCTCCGATGCCGTTCACGACGAGCAGAACGTTGTAGAACTGTTCGCCGAAAATATTGTTCGGCTTGCGGCGGAATTCGTAGGCGACCGCCTGAATCACCATAACCAGCAGTATCAGCATCCATACATAGAATGCGCCGCCGAAACTGGTCGAGTAGAAGAGCGGGAATGCGGCGAAGAACGCTCCGCCGAAGGTTACGAGCGTGGTGAAGGTGAGTTCCCATTTGCGGCCCGTCGAATTGACAATCATCGTCCTTTCGGCGGCGTTGCGGCCCAGTTCGTAAATCATGCCCTGTCCGCCCTGAACGAACAGCAGGAAGACGAGCAGCGATGCCAGCAGGGCGACTATCGCCCACCAGTAGTGTTGGAGAAATATGAGAGTGTCCATAGTCTATTCGTTTTTGAATCCGATTTTAATCTGACGCACCATAATCGTTATCTCGACTGCGAGCATTACGGTGAAGAGCGTCGCGAAGATGAAGAACGTAACCGCGACAGACGTCGTATCGAGTTTCGATACTGCGGCTACGGTCGGCAGCAAATCCTGCACCGTCCACGGCTGACGTCCGACCTCGCAGACAATCCAGCCTGCCCACGAACAGATGTAGGCGAGCGGCAGCGTGAGCATCATCAGCGCGTGAATGAGTTTCGTGCGCTCGAAACATTCGCGGCGGCGACGCTGCATGTACCATACGCCGGCGAATATCAGGAGGAAGAGCGAGCCGATGCCGACCATCGCGCGGAACGCGTAGAATGTCAGTGCAATCGGCGGTACAGCCTCTTTCGGCGATGCGAGGTAGCCGTAGCCGAAATAGCTGAACTTCTCGGCGAGGAACTCCCTGCCCTCTTCGGTGTTCGGGTCGAATTTGGCGGCTATCTCCTGCGCGGTCGTCTTGTCGCCGCGGTCGAGAGCGTCGTGATAGAGTTTGAGCGCGGCTATCGCTTCGCGTCCGCGTTCGATTTTCTCGGCCGTCGGGATGATTCCGTGCCCGGCATTGCCGTCGATAAGGTCGTTGATGCCCGCCACATAGCCGTTGAAGTCGTGCGTTCCCATGACGGAGAGCAGTTTCGGAATCTCGAACTTGAAGTAGAATGCGTCCTCATCGTTCGTGCGTTCGCTCTCCGGTCGCAGAACGCCGAACACGACCAGCGGCGCACCCTCGCTGCCGTCGTAGAGGGCCTCCATCGCGGCGAGTTTCATCGGCTGGTGCTTGGTTACGAGCACTGCCGAACCGTCGCCTGTGTAGAGGCAGACAAGCAGCGACAGAGTTCCGAACACGGCGGCGATTCCGGTGCTGCGCATCGCCTCCTCGGTGTGTCGCCGGCGCAGAAGATACCAGCCCGAAACGGCCATTACGAATGCCGCGCCGGTCACGAAGCCCGACGTTACGGAGTGCACGAATTTGTTGAGCGCGAACGGCGACAGAGCGACATCCATGAACGATGCCATCTCGTTGCGAGCCATGTCGATGTTGAATTCGGTGCCGACCGGATACTCCATCCATGCGTTGGCGATGAGAATCCACAGCGCCGAGAGATTGACGCTGATTGCCACGAGCCATGTCGAGGCGAGGTGGAATCGTTTCGACACTTTGCCCCATCCGAAGAGCATCACGCCGACGAACGTGGCCTCCATGAAGAATGCCATGATGCCCTCGATTGCCAGAGGAGCGCCGAAAATGTCGCCGACGAAGTAGGAGTAGTTCGACCAGTTGGTGCCGAACTCGAATTCGAGAATCAGTCCCGTGGCGACGCCGACGGCGAAGTTGATTCCGAACAGACGCATCCAGAATTTGGATATGTGCCGCCACTTCTCGTCGCCCGTGCGATAGTAGAGCGTCTCCATGATGGCGCAGAGCACGGCGAGACCGAGCGTGAGCGGAACGAAGACCCAGTGGAACATCGCCGTCATCGCGAATTGGGCCCGCGACCAGTCGGTCAGTTGTAAAAGTTCGCTGAAATCCATAAGTTGTTATACGTTTTAAGGTTGTTGGTTGAGTCCGACGGGAGCGGTGAGGTTTTCGACCACCGCCTTTGCGCGTTCTTCGTCCGAACCGAGCCGTCCGAGCAGGTTCGGGAAGAACAGAGCCTTTATGACGGCGAACATGATGAACAG
>CAZESW010000171.1:0-1181 GCA_964514795.1 uncultured Alistipes sp. | reverse complement strand
CGTCTGCGATGAAAAGGGAATCGGGTGCAAATCCCGGACAGTCCTCGCTGCTGTGAGTCTTATCCTGCCCTCGGTGCAGGAGCGAACTCCCGACAATCTCTGCCACTGACCGCACTGTCGGTCGGGAAGGCGTCGGGAACAAGACGAGTCAGAAGACCTGCCTTGCGATTGGAGGATTTATGCCTGCGGCGGACGGGTTGAATCAACGGAACTTTCCAGACAGAGAATAGGAATACTGTTGAATTTGCGCATTTGCCGATTGTCGCGGGCGGAAAGCGTATAATTATTAACGTAAAAATATCGACAGTATGAAAAAGATTTTAGGCATTGCATTGGCGGCCGCGTTGTTCGCTACGGGTTGCGACAAGAACGAGATGCCCGAAAAAGACGACAACGGCTACCGTTATCAGACGCTGACTTTCGAGGGCGGCGAGTGGGACGTCAAGGTGGATTCTCCGCAGTACATGGGCCCGCAGCTCTACGGCAGCGGCTACTCGTGGTACGACCCTGCGACCGACCTTTACAGCGAACTCAACTTCAACTACGACAGCTACATGTACTGGAACGGCGGTATCGCGGTATCGAACTATTTCAGCCGCGACCTCGGAGCCAACGACACCTACGACCAGCAACTGACCGTCTATGCCGACGACGCCTATTCGGGCAGCAACTGCGTGGTCTGCAACGGTTTCGCATCGCAGTGGAGCGATTCGCGCCCTTCGCTGGAATTCAGGAACGGCACGGGATACATCGCGAAAATGTATGTCTGCAAAACCGCATACTCCTGCCATGTCGTCACATTCGGCAACGACTTTACCGCGAAACTCGGCAATGACGACTGGATGAAAATCGTCGCCACTGGCTACACGCGCGGTCTCGGCGGCGAGGAGGTCGAGGGCAAGTCTGCGGAACTCTATCTGTTCCGCAAAGGCGGCTTCACGTTCGACGGCTGGCAGGAGTGGAACCTGTCGGAACTCGGCGAGATATGGAAGGTGAAGTTCGACATGCAGTGGAACGGCGGTGCCGACACATTCTCGATTCCGGCATATTTCGCCATCGACGACATCACGGTTTACAAGAAATAGGTCAATTACATACAATTTTACACTAACGATGCTATAACCTTGCGGGTTCCGACCAAAGTCCCCCTCACAGGAGGGGGATTTAGGGGGTGGGTAACA
>CAZESW010000170.1:1200-4163 GCA_964514795.1 uncultured Alistipes sp. | reverse complement strand
CGAACGCGAAATAACCTCAAAACGATAGACGCATGAAACCGATACTCGAAGGACGGCCCGAACTGGCGCACAAGATAGACGAGGTGGCCGAAGTCGCAGGCTATCTCTGGCAGAAAGGCTGGGCGGAGCGCAACGGCGGCAACATCACGATAAACATCACCGAATTCGCGGACGACGCGATGCGCTCGCTCGCACCGATAAGCGGTCCTGTGCCAATCGGCGTCACGCTGCCCCATCTGCGCGGCTGCTGGTTCTTCTGCAAGGGCACGAACCGCCGCATGCGCGACCTCGCGCGGCGGCCGATGGAGAACGGTTCGGTAATCCGCATTCTCGACGACTGCGCGAGTTACGAAATCGTGGCCGACAATCCGGTGCGTCCGACATCCGAACTTCCGGCGCACCTGTCGATGCACGAGCAGATGATTGCTTCGGGCAACGGCTATCGGGCCGCACTGCACACGCACCCTATCGACCTCGTCGCCATGAGCCACAATCCCGAATTTCTGAAAAAGGATGTACTCACCAATCTGTTGTGGAGCATGATTCCCGAAACCCGCGCCTTCTGTCCGAAAGGATTGGGCATCGTTCCGTACCGTATGCCGAGTTCGGTCGAACTCGCCGAACGGACGGTCAAGGAGTTGCGCGACTACGATGTCGTCCTGTGGGAGAAACACGGAGTGTGCGCCGTAGCCGAAAATATAGTCGAGGCGTTCGACATGGTCGATACGCTCTCCAAATCGGCGCAAATCTACCAGACGGCGCGCAACATGGGCTTCGTTCCCGAAGGCATGTCGCAGCAGCAGATGGACGAGTTGAAGCAGGCTTTCGGGCTCTGACCGAAAGTATCCCTTCCCCAAAAATCCTTAAAGACCTTAACGACCTTGGGGTCTTTAAGGACTTTTTTCTATATTTGCGGCATGAAACCTCTTAAACCGCTTCTAATCGCTGCCTTTCTGTGCATTGCGACGCTCGGCGCCGACGCGCAGGACATATCCGCACGGCGCTCCGGCATGCTCGAATGGACGATGCGGGACAGTCTGCGGCGGGCGCTGGTATCCGTTCCTGCCGACATGCCGTCCGACGCCGAATCTCCGCTCGTATTCGTATTCCACGGACGCCGCGGAACATGCGACCGCGCAATGCGGAAAATGTATGTTCACAAGCTGTGGCAGGAAGCGATAGTCGTCTACCCGCAGGGGTTGTGGACGGAGGGCGGCAAGGTCGGTGCGGGCAACGGCTGGACAATGCCGAAAGTCGGCGACTACGGCCGCGACATCGAGTTTTTCGATACCCTGCTCGACACGCTCCGCCACCGTTACCGCATCGACGAAAGGCGTATCTACTGCATGGGGCACTCCAACGGCGGAGGATTCGTCCAAGGTCTGTGGTCGGTGCGCGGCGACGTTTTCGCGGCGGTAGCGTCCGTCCATTCGGGAACCGGCAGAATGACGCGGCAGATTCTGGACATGCGCCGTCCGAAACCGGTATTCTTCGCAGGTGGCGAGTCCGACGGAATCGTGCGTTACGACCGCGTACTGGATGCCGTATACTCGGCGGCGGCGCTGAACGGCTGCGAGCCGAACGGCCGCAAAACATCCGAACACGTCCGCATGTTCTTTTCTCCAAACGGCGACGACGTGGCGGCATATCTCCATTCGGGCGGACACCGTTTTCCGGAGGAGGCACTGCCGCACATAGTCGAATTCTTCAAGTCGCATTACAGGAAAAAGTAATATACAACTTTACACCAAACCAAGTCAGGTAACGTATTCGGAAATCCGACGGTCGTGGTTCTCGCGGCAAAGCCGCGTTTACAAATGTTACCCACCCCCTAAATTCCCCGTCTGTGCGGGGGACTTCGGTCGGAACCCGCAAGGTTATACGGTTTTGGAATATCATTAGTGTAGAATTGTATATAATCGCCAGACTGCATTTCGTGCACCCCCGCAACCGGCTGGCGGTCCGCACCGTAAAAAATTATCTCCCGATTTGGCGCAATTCTTTTGCGACATTCGAGAATAATCCGTATTTTCGCAGTTAATTCGGTTAATATCATTTTACATGAAACGGATCATTCTTTCGGGCGGCGGAACGGGCGGCCATATTTATCCGGCGGTGTCGGTCGCAGAGGCGTTGAAACGCCGTTTCGGCGACGATGTGGAGATACTTTTCGTCGGAGCGGAGGGCAAAATGGAGATGCAGACGATTCCCCGTCTGGGCTATCGCATAGTGGGTCTGCCCATCGCGGGTCTGCAACGCAAGCTCTCGCTGCGCAACCTCGCACTGCCGTTGCAGGTGATGCGGTCGCTGCGTCGTGCGCGGGCCGTAATCAAGTCGTTCCGTCCCGACATAGTGGCGGGCTTCGGCGGATATGCGAGCGCACCGATAGTCTGGATGGCACAGCGCATGGGCATCCCGACCGTCATTCAGGAGCAGAACTCCTATGCAGGTCTCGTGAACAAAATCGTCGGCGGAGGAGCCAAAAGCGTATGCGTCGCCTACGAGGGCATGGAGCGTTTCTTCAAACCGGAAAAGATAGTGATGACGGGCAACCCTCTGCGCGGTTCGTTCGCCAAAGGCACCGTAGACCGCGAGGCGGCATTGAAATATTACGGATTCGACAGCACGCTGCCCGTAATGCTCGTGGTCGGCGGTTCGCTCGGCACGCGCACCCTCAACAACATGATGAAATCGTGGGTAATGACGCTCGGCGGCAAGGCTCCCGTGCAGGTAATATGGCAGACGGGACGCTACTACGAGGAGGAGATGAAGCAGTTCCTCAGCCACTATCCGACCGCCAACATCTGGCAGGGAGCGTTCATCGACCGCATGGACTACGCCTACGAAATCGCCGACGTCGTAATCTCCCGCAGCGGCGCATGCACGGTGTCCGAGCTGTGTCTGGCAGGCAAGCCGACGCTTTTCGTGCCGTCGCCGAACGTAGCCGAAGACCATCAGACCAA